>CAUZQF010000100.1:0-8325 GCA_963581905.1 Dehalococcoidia bacterium | reverse complement strand
GGCTCCATATCCGGCCTGGCAGCTTCCAATAAGTGGGCAACGGAGCGCCAAGAAGTACTGGTGGCTGGCAGGGTCCGCGCCATCGACCGGGCGAAGCAGGCCTACGCAGAGCGCCCTCGATAGCAGAGAGCTTTAGAGCGCGACGCGATAGGCAATACAGTTCACGATTTCTAAGGCCAGGGGTTTCTGAGCCAGGCCTGTCGTGCCTATTACTGCGCGGCATGGCGGAATGGGGATGACCTCCTTATAGGTATATAGATCTCGTTCAGCATCGACCAGTTGTCCATATTGGTCAGGAAGATCACAAAGCTGACTACCCTGCTGAAACTCGTACCTGAAGAATCCAGTATCGTCTTTACGTGACGAAATGCAGCCTGGTATTGCTCAGCATCCGTGTCGCCAATGATGTTGCCGCTGAAATCTGACGAAGTTGTGCCCCTGACGTAGACCTTGACGGCCTTCACCTTCAGCATTCGCACCAGGTCTTCCTCGAAGTAGTCGCTGTACAGCCCGATGCGGTGGCTGGTCTCGCCGGTAGCCTGATTTCGGCCTGCGTAAATAATCAGGTCCAGGATCTGGTCCCGATCGGCGACAGGCAAGGCATGAGCCTCCTCGATCGTCATTGCATCCAAATCTGCAAGAGTGTGCGCCATATACTGGTCTCCTACCCTGCCCGAATTTCATCGTATCCGCGTCAAAGGCCTCTAGCCTTGGCAGTTTGGGCAAAGCATAATGCCGGGGCGTGCATCTAACAAGAGGGAACGTTGACGGATAAGTGCAGCGGTGTTAATTTCTGGACATGTCGCCAAGTCATAATTCAAAAATAACCGGTGAACATATTGAGTGATATTCCTATCGTATACACGCTTACGGTCTGCCCGACGTGTGACGGACTGCGCGAGGCCTGGGCCAATGATGGCATCGAGTACGATGAGCGCCGTGTCGATCAGAGCCAGGACACACTTGATGAGGCGCTGGATTACGCAGACACAGTGCCCATCATCGTATTTCCAGACGGTCGTGTCGAGGTGGGGTTCCAGGGCAAGACCGGTTGAGAGATCGGCTAACGGGCCGTCGGTCCGCTACTTTTTACATCTACATCACCCGCACAACCGCTACGAGAGAGGCGAAAAGATGTCCCTAACCCGTGAAAAATTTCTGCAGGGCATGACAACCCAGCAGTACATCGATCAGATAAAGGTCAACAAGCAGCCCTTCATCGACATTCATGAGGCCGTGAAGGTTCCCGAGGCTGTGCAGAAGCAGTTCGACGGTTTGTCTGCACCTCTGAACCTGGCCGTGTTCACCGCCGACTGGTGTGGCGACGCCATGAGCACCACGCCATCAATCCTGCGTCTGGCCGAGAGCACTGATGGCCTGGTGGTCAACGTATTCAACCGCGACAAGGAGCTGGAGCTAAGCAATACCTTTCTGCCTGAGGAGAGGGCCGGCACAGTGCCTATATTCGTGGTCTGCGATTCCGATATGAACGAGATTGCGAGGTTCGTGGAGACGGCTCACGAGTTGGTGCCTGACATAGACGCCATGGACGGCAACATAGATAAAGAACTAGAGGGTCAATCCGAGGGCGACGCCAGAAGGCTGCGCCGAGGAAAGCGCACTGAGTACAGAGTCTCTCACGCAAATCAGTGGGGAGCAGTGATATTGCAGTCCTTCGCCGATACGGTGGCCAGAGGCCTCACCCTTTCTGACGACCAGCGGCCTGCCGTGGGCGGCACCGAGTGGCCTCCGGCAGGCTAATTCAGCCCAGCATCGGCGATATTTCCGAATCCGCGTCCCAGCATGCGGGAATAGCTGTGCGGGTGCATGCGCCATTCAAAAAGACACGGTTGGCAGCCATAAGGTACACTTGCCTCGGTCCCAGTAGGTTCCGGAGGAATTAATGCAAGACCAGGCCCTGGCCGACGTGCGCGTACTCGACCTCACTCACTACATCAGCGGACCTTACTGCACCAAGCTGCTGGCCGATTACGGTGCTGACGTACTGAAAGTCGAGCGACCGAAATCAGGCGATGGCTCACGTAGAATGGGACCCTTTCCCAAAGACGAGCCTGACCCTGAAAAAAGCGGCCTCTTCCTTCATCTGAACACCAACAAGAAGAGCTTCACTCTAGACCTGAAGTCCGCTGATGCCAAGGACATTGTCTTGCGCCTGGTAGAGACTGTGGACATCGTCGTGGAGAGCTTCCGTCCAGGCACGATGGAGAGCCTGGGCATTGGCTACGAAGCACTCAAGTCAGCCAAGCCGGACATCGTGCTGACGTCCGTTTCCAACTTCGGACAGACCGGTCCTTATAGGGATTACATGCTGACCGATGCCATGGCGTACGGAATGGGCGGCGAGATGTACTCCACAGGAATTGCCGATCGGGAACCGGTGAAGCTTGGCGAAAACGTTGTGCTTTATCAGGCGGGTGCCGTCGCGTCCGTGGCCACCATGGGAGCGCTTTTTGCCTCACGATTGCAGGCCATCGGGCAGCATGTTGACGTTTCTATCATGGAGACTCAGGTGGGCAGCATAGACCGCCGAATGAGCATGTTGCTGGCATACCAATACAACGGCGAGATCACTAGGCGCACCTCCGCATCAGTCGGTTTCGGCTACCCCACAGGTGTATTTCTCTGCGCCAACGGCTACATTCAGATCAATGGCGGTGGCAACTACTTCCAACGCGTAGTGAACATGATGGACAACCCGCCAGAGCTTGATGACCCTACATGGTACGAGCCGGAGTCCCAATTCAATTCCGACCTTGCAGATATATTTAAGGCCTATTTCATCCCGTGGTGCCTGGAGCGGACCAAAAGCGAGATATGGCAGGCAGCCCAGGAAGCAGGCGTGCTCACTGGGACCCTGAATACCATCGAGGAGTTAATAGAGGACCAGCACTTCATCCAGCGGGAGGCATTTGCCGACGTGGAGCATCCCAAGGCGGGCCGTCTAATGCAGCCCGGCAGGCCTTTCATCATGAGCGAGTCGCCCTGGTCAATCAGAAGCCCAGCGCCTCTATTGGGACAGCATACGGATGAGATTCTTACCAGCCTGGGATACCATGCCGATGAGGTAGCCCGGCTGCACAAAGAAGGTGTCGTATAGTGCCCAAGCTTCCCCTGGAAGGCGTCCGAATCCTGGACATGACCGTGGTGTGGGCCGGGACCTACTGCGCCACGCTTCTGGCAGACCTCGGCGCCGAGGTCATTCGCATCGAGTCCATCCAGAAGATGCAGCCCATCACCCGCGGCTCGATGGCCCATCCCTCCAAGGCCTCAATCGAAGGTTTGCAACCCTTCGTCGGTGGTATGCCAGGCCGTGAACCCGGCAAGCGTCCCTGGAACCGCTACCCCCTGTTCAACGCCCACGGCAGAAACAAGCTGAGCATGACAGTTGATCTGCTGCGACCGGACGGCATGGACATCTTCAAGAAGCTGGTGAAGATAAGTGACGGCTTCGTGGAGAACAACGTAACGGAGACCATGGACAAGCTGGGTATCTCCTACGAGATGCTCAAGGAGCACCGCCCTGAAATCATCATGCTACGAATGCCAGCCTACGGCAACAGCGGGCCGTATAAGAACTACCGGTCTCTAGGCGTTCACATGGAAGGGGTCATCGGCCACACGTTGCTGCGGGGGTATCTGGACTTGGGCCCGTCAGTCAGCACTAACGTTTATGGGGCTGATGCGGCGGGTGGCGTGCAGGGAGCTTTCGCAGTGTTAGCGGCGTTGCATTACCGTAACCGCACAGGCAAAGGCCAACTTATCGAGCTTGCCCAGGCCGAAAACATGGTGCCTTATCTGGGGCAGTTCTTCATGGACTACGCCATGAACGGCCGCAATAGTTCCACGCGGGGCAATCGACACTCCGCCGCCATACAGGGCTGTTACCAGTGCCAGGGAGACGACCGTTGGGTGAACATCACCATAGCTACTAACGAGCAGTGGAAGGCGTTCTGCCGTGTGGCACAGATGGAAGGCACAGCCGAAGACGAAAAATTCGTGAGCCCAGAATCCCGCTACTCTCATCACGACGAAATCGACAGCCTCATATCTACATGGACGGCGAACCAAGACCACTACGAGATCATGAAAATCCTTCAGCTGGTCGGCGTAGCTGCCGGGCCCGTCATGGACCAGCGCGACGCACTAAGCGACCCCCACCTGCTGGAGCGCGGCATGTTCGAAGAGGCGTCACAGGAAGACGTCGGAACCCACATGTACACAGGGGCGCCCTACAAGATGTCCGAAACGCCGATCAAGATAAGGCGCGGCCCCGTTCAGCTGGGACAGGACAACGAGTACGTGTACAAGACGCTACTGCAAACGTCGGACGATGAGTACACCAGACTGGAACAGGAAGGCCACATAGGCATGGACTACGGCGACCACGTTCCGTAGGTCCCATTAGACTACTCCACGTAGCCGTTCTTCTCGTCCCAGTCGCGAGACTCCTGAGGCCTCTTATCAGGGTCGCCAAAGCCACCGCCGCCCGAGGACAAGCAAATGATTCGGTCGCCGGGGTTAACCACCACACTGGTCTCTTTTGACTTGAGAACCCTCTCTTTACCATTCGACATTATCGAGTACCTGTGTGGCAGACCCGAAGCGCCGCCGTTTAGACCAAAAGGTGCGTTGTATATGCCGTCCCCTGCCGTATTGAGCATAGCTGGGCCGTCGCCCTCGTACTCGATCTCGCATACTGCGCCCAGACCTCCGCGCCACTGACCGTCGCCGCCTGAGCCGGGTCGCATCTCATGCCGCTTAACGAACAGAGGGAAGCGCTCCTCGGTTATCTCTACGCTGGGCGAACGTATGCCGCCCGCCGCCTGGTTCTCGCCTATGTTGGACCAGCCGTCGAAGCCCTGGCACGCGCCTGCTCCGCCCCTGGCCATGAAGAAGTGCCATATGAACCTGTCGCTGGTCCGGGAGTCGATGCCGGTAATGGCGTACCGCAATCTTCGGGAGAAGGCTGCATTTACGGCATCGGGAATTGGGTTGGACATGGCGTGGAAGATAGCCTCTATGATCTCCTCAGCGCAGTGATTGGTACTCATGCACACCGGCGCTGGCGGGTTGGCGTTAACTATGCTTCCTCTGGGGGCGATGATCGTCACTGGCCTGTTGGAGCCTTCGTTTTTGGCTATATCCTCGGGCAGCATGTACATCAGCGCAGCATGGGCAATTGACCGGGTGTTGGCGTAGGCGCTGTTAATGAAGCCCTTTACCTGCGGACTGGACTCGCTGAAGTCCATAATCATTTCTTCGCCTTGGACGGTAATCTTCACGCTGATAGGTATATTCTTCGAGTCGAATCCGTCGTCGTCGATGATAGACAGGCCCTCGTAAACGCCATCAGGCCAGCCAGATATGATTCCCCTCACCTGTCGCTCAGTGGAGTTCATGATCTCGCCGACGTACCTGCTAAAGGTCTCATGACCATAGCTGTCCAGAAGCTCGTTCAGGCGTCGCGCGGCAATCTCCACAGAGCCTATCTGCGCGTTCATGTCGCCCAGGAAGTTCACAGGCAGGCGAACGTTGGCAGACATCATATGCAGCAGGTCTCGCCGGGGAACGCCCTTGTCGTGGATTCGTAGCGGCGGGATTCGCAAGCCTTCCTGATATATCTCAAATGCGTCAGGATTGTAGCCGCCGTGAGTGCCGCCGCCGACATCGCTGTGATGCGCCCGGTTCACGGTGTAGAAGAGAAGCTCTCCCTGGTGAAATATCGGCTTGATGACGGTAATGTCCGGTAGGTGGCTGCCCCCGAAATAGGGGTCGTTAACCAGGAACATATCTCCGTCGTGAATGTCGTCGCCAAAGAAGTCCCGCACCGCAGCACCCGCAATGGGCAGCGCGCTGATGTGCACGGGAAGCCCCTCGCCTTGGGCTACAAGCTGGCATTGGTCATCCAGAATGGCCGTGGAGAAATCGCGGCTGGAGTTTAGTATCTGCGACATAGCCGTGCGCAGCATCACCTCCATCATCTCTTCGGCAATAGAGCCCAAACGATGCTCTAGCACCGAAAGGGTAATGGGATTGATAGCGTCGTCGGAGCTATGGCTGTTGGAATCTTCATCCTCCCCTGATTGGAGAGCGACTTGCAACTGCACACCACCGAATCGATCCGCGCTGGCAATATCGCCGTCACCTACCACAATGGAGGTGTATTCTGATTCCAGGATGGCCGGGCCGATGATCTCCGCGCCGATGGGAATGCCTTGCAGGTCGTAAACCGGCACCTCCTGCCACTGGCCCATGTACACCCTACGGTGCTGCTTAGCGGAGATTGGGAAGTCTCCGCTGCCAGTTTGCTCGCTTAGCGTTACCTTGGGCAAACGTCCGATCACGGTCACTCGCAGGGTTACCAGGCGAATCTCCTGCTCAGACTGGCTGTAGGAGTAAAGCTCCTGGTAGCGCTGGTGAAAGTTCTGAGCCCAGTCTTCCAGCAGCCTGTCGTCATTGAGCGACAGGTCCGGCAGTGTCACGTTGACCTCGTATATCTGATCGAGGTAACGCATGTCTGCGGTATTAGTCGCCTCGATGCGCTCATCCGTGATTCCTTGCTTCACCAGCCTGGTCTTGCCCTGCTGATACAGGTCTTCTAGGATCGCTCGCACCGCATCTACATTCATGCTTTCGAGGCTGGCCGGATGGGACAGCGACAGGTCGTACCGCAGATCGGTGGCCAGCATACCATAAGCGGAGAGCACCGCGCCCGCGGAGGGCAGGTAGGCCTTAGTTATGCCCAGCTGGCGGGCCACCTCGCTGACATGCAGACCAGCCGCGCCACCATAGGCGACCAGCGCAAAGTCCCTGGGATCGACACCGCGCTTGACCGACATAAGCCGAACGCCCTCTGCGATGTTCGTGGAGACCAGTCGGTGCACTCCAGCCGCGCCTTCCTCTTTGGAAAGCTTCAGTGGCTCGGCGACTTTTTCGGCGATGGCTGTAGCCGCCAAGTCTTCGCGCAACACCTCACGACCGCCCAGGAAATTGGCAGGATCTAGAAAGCCCAGCACCAGGTTGGCGTCGGTTACTGTGGGATCTAGGCCGCCCTTGTCATAGGCTACAGGACCAGGATCAGCGCCAGCACTATCGGGGCCAATCTGCAATATGCCGCCAGAGTCTACGCGGGCGATACTGCCACCGCCGGCTCCCAGCGTCTCTATGTCGATCATCGGCACTGCTATCTGCCAGCCAGCCTCAGAACGCTCGGTGGTCAATCTGGGAGCGCCATGCTGCACAATGGAGATGTCGGTACTGGTGCCGCCCATGTCCAGACCAATGATGTTGGACGTCCCTACTAGTTCGCCGTAATACGCCGCGCCGCTGACTCCGCCCGCCGGCCCAGACAGGATTGCTCCCGCCGCCATTCGGCTGGACTCCTCGATTGATGCCACGCCGCCGTTAGACTGCATGATAAGCACGTCCTCAGCTTTACCCAAAGAAGATAGCCTCTCGCGCAAACGTCCCAGGTAACCCGCGAATACCGGCCCCACGTACGAGTTAATTACAGTCGTACTTAGGCGATCGAACTCCTTGATCTGGGGCACTACCTCGTGGGACATAGACGCGTAAAGGTCAGGGAACCTCTGCCGAATACGGTCTGCCACACGGCGCTCATGGTCGGAGTTCATGAAGGAAAACAGGAAGCAGACGGCCAAGGATTCGACGCCCTGCTCCTGGAGGTAGTCCAAGGCCTTTTCGAGATCGGCTTCGTCGAGTTCAGTATCCACGGAGCCGTCCCACTTGACCCGCTCAGTCACCACGGTTCTGAGGTAACGCGGCACCAGCGGCTCAAAGGGCTTGGTCCTGAGGTTGTACCGGTCCTCTTTCAGGCCCTCGCGCATCTCCAAAAGATCGCGGAAGCCACTGGTAGTTATCAGACCGACCTTGGCGCCCTTGCGTTCCACCAGGGTATTGGTGGCAACCGTGGTGCCGTGAATTACTCGGTCGGACTGGCTGAGAAGGTCCACCAACGATATGCCATAGTCTTTTGCGACATCCCCAAGGCCGATAAGCAGGCCTTCAGAGGGATCGGCGGGCGTGCTGGGTGTTTTGAAGAATCTAGGTGTTTCTTCGTCCTTCACCACGACGAAATCGGTGAAGGTGCCTCCGACGTCGATGCCTACTCTAAACATAGGCACTCTTCTTGAGATTATTCGAATTTATTTGCTGCCCATGATTTCTACAGGTAATAAGCCACAACGCTGGACTAAACAATGACGCCTCGCTCCCTCAGTTCGGGTAGCTCACTCTCCTCGACTCCCAGCAATTCGGTAAGAATTTCATCAGTATGCTGGCTGT
>CAUZQF010000099.1:0-8348 GCA_963581905.1 Dehalococcoidia bacterium | reverse complement strand
AACAAACTCTGCGCCCTTCATGGGAGGCCCTCCCACCAACAAGGCCATAGCGTTGCCTGGAGCCGACTTCATCGCGATAGAGGGCGACAGGATCGTGTCAGTCAAAGGCTACTTCGACCAGAGGACCTTTGTCGACCAGCTTGGCTTGCAAACCATCATACAGCCCTTCGAGATAGGCCCGGTGCAGTTCGGCAGTAGCGTCCGTATGAACCTGAAAAATCCTGCCAAGCCCGGTGCCATGAGCCTGACCTGGATCGTGCCAAGGTCTACGGAAGACAGCGAAGCCATCAGTGGTTACAGCCAGAAGATCATGCAAGAAATAGCCCAAAATACAGGCTTCCGGGACATGACGACCTGCGTCTTCGGTGAGAAGATGTTCATCATTTTGGCATGGACCGACGCCGACGCCCCTGCCAAAATGATGCGCGAAGGCGTTCACAACGAGGCAATACGGTCTTTCTTCAGAGGTGAACTAGGAGCGGTCGCGATGACCAGCGTCTGGGCACCGGTCCGCATCAATGGGCCGCACGTCCGGTGCACCAGTTGCGATCAGATGTCGGACAGCACAAAGAACGAGGGCAAGTGCAACTGCGGAGAGGTCCTTCCCGAAGCTCCCCCTTACTGGTAGGCAGGCAAGCTACCTCGCGAACTAAGCACCCTTTCTATTTCTGCGACCTTAGAAACTTACCCAGGACCTGGTTATACCCAGGCGGGTTTTGGATATTGCAGATGTGCGCCGCATGAGGCACCGCCGTATGGACAGCACCAGGCACAGTGTCGGCCAAGGCCTGCATGACATCAGAAGGGCCGCCGCTATGGTCGTCAACACCGCTAATGAACTGGGTCGGCACGCTGATGTTTTCTACCCCCTCTGGAGTAAAATCCAGCGACATAAACGCCGCTATGCAGCCGAAGTAACCGTTGAGGGCGGTGCCTCGAATCTGATTCCGAACAGACTCCAGCATACCCGGATTGGCAATCTTGAACTGCTCTGTGAACCAGCGCTGCACCGTCGTCTCCGCCACGGCCTCCATGCCACCCTCCTTGGCCGCTGAGACAAGTCCTGGCCATCGGGACGCCAGCTCAGGAGTCATGATGGCGCGACAGGCCGTCGGCACCAGGCTGAGAAGCCGGTCCGAATGCCGTATGCCAATGCCGATGGAGGTTGAGCCTCCCAGTCCCAGGCCTACGAGATGCGTCTTCTGGATATCAAGAGCGTCCCAGACTCCCAGCACATCGCCGATTAGCATATCGAAGTCGTAGTCGCCCTCAGTGGCTTCGGAGCCGCCATGCCCACGAGAGTCTATGCGTAGTATGTGGAAGTCCATCTCCAGCTCCGGCAGCTGCCCCTCCCACATGGTGGTGTCGTTGGCTATACCGGTAATGAATGTCACCCAGGGCGCACCTGCACGCCCATCTATCTCGTAATTTATGCGAATGCCATTGGCTTCTACCTGCATTCTGCCTCCCGTTCTTAAATGGATCATCTTGGGCATTACATGCCACGACTTTTTCCGCAAGCATATCACTTTCCGGCCAACCGATTAGTGCTTTTTCAGACGATGCTGGATGCCCATGCCTCAGACTCTTGAACAGCATCTCATTAAACGGCCCGAAAAGTGCCACAAGGAACGCAATCCCCAACGCCGATACTTGCGTAACATCAACACTCATGTAGCGCTGAAGATTGGGCCACTTGCTCCGTTTGAACAGGCTGCCAACAGCGCCATCTATACACTAGCCAGATATGAATACTATCCAACAAACAGCTTCAGACCAGACATCGACTCAGCCGGCCAGCGATGAGCCAGCAACCTCTGTAATAGCCAGAGTTACCGCGTTCCTTCAAAGGGAAGGACTGTCTCTTCTTGCCATCACGGTCATCGTCATCGTGGCCGTGGCGCTGCGGTTTTACGGACTCGACTGGGACGAAGGCTTCCCGTACACGCCTCATCCAGATGAGCGGGCCATCCTGTTTCGTGTTGCCGACCTGGCTCCGCCACCGTTGGACGACCTCGGTGTGCTGCTGAACGCCGACGAGAGCCCGTGGAATCCGCGCTGGTTTCCCTACGGCAGCTTCCCGTTGTACCTGCTAAAGGGCATTGAGATGGCATCGGCCGCCTTCCCGGGAGACGGCCTAACCGATCTGCGAGTGCCATCCCGAGCCATGTCAGCCCTGGCAGACGTTGTAACCGTAATCGTCGTCTACCTGCTGGGCAGGGCCATTTACGGCAGGCGCACAGGCCTTCTGGCAGCCGCCCTGGTCGCCTTGTCCGTGATCCACATACAGCTAAGTCACTTCTTCGCCGTGGACACACTTCTCGCCCTATTTACGTTGGCATCAGTCTTCTTCATGGTCCGCGTAGCCAGAGAAGGTCGGCCCCGAGACTCGGTGCTGGCCGGACTGCTGCTGGGCATCGGTCTCGCCACAAAAGTCAGCCAGGCGCCTATATTGGCAGCCTACGTCGTTGCGCACATCATGTACCTGTTCTCGCTGGCTGGCTGGGACGCGAACAGCACTTTCGAGCTTCGTCTGCCAGTCACGCTTAAGGCGGCGGCAACAGGAATCGGGGTGGCCCTGGCCGTATTCTTCATTGCCCAGCCCTACGCGTTCCTTGATTTCACACGCTTCTTCGCTGACGTTAACGAGCAGTCGGAGATGGTGCGGCGCATACGAGACTACCCCTACACACGTCAATACGCCGACACGCTGCCGTATATTTACCAGATGCGCCAACTGGCTACATGGGGCCTCGGCTGGCCGCTGGGCATTGCGGCATGGGCCGGAGTGCTTTTTGCGTCATTGAGAGGAATGCCTTTTAGGTTCGGAGCCAGCTACATCGTAATAGGCTGGCTGGTGCCGGCCGCTCTGCTTATCGTATCTAACAGTTTCTTTGGCATACTGGTCGCCTCTGGGATCGCTGTGGTAGCGCTCCTGGCCACCCTTCCAGTCAGATCTGAAAAGAGCCGCATCAACGTCTTGCTTCTGGCGTGGGTGGTGCCGTACTTCCTCATCACTGGCTCGCTTCAAGTAAAGTTCATGCGCTACCTCATACCCATCGCCCCCTTCCTGGTGCTGTTCGGCGCGCAGATGTTTGTTGCCGCCTGGGACTGCGTTGGAAGTGATCACAAGAGGCGTCGTAGAGTCAGGCTTATATTGGCCGTCTCAGTCGCCTTATTGCTGGGAACTACCGCCTTCTACGCCGTCGCTTACACCAATGTGTACGGCCAGACTCACACGGCGGTCAGAGCCTCCGAGTGGCTTGTTTCTCAGGCACCTGACGAGTCTGAGATTCTGAAGGAGCACTGGGAAGAGGGCCTGCCAAACCTGAACGGTTTGAGAGTCAGCGAGCTACCGCTGTACGACAACGACCGGCCAGCAAAGACCAGGAAAGTGGCCGAGGAGATGGCCGAGTCCGACTACATAGTATTTTTCAGCAATCGGCTTTACGGAACAATTCCGCGCCTGCCGGAGCGCTACAACACAACAACACCCTTTTACCAACTGCTTTTCACCGGGCAGTTGGGCTACGAACTTACCCACTTCGAGGCGACGTATCCTCAACTCCTTGGCATAAGTTTCGTGGACGAGACTTTTGCTCGACCCGGCCTGCCCGCGCCTGGGAAATTGGCTGGCTTCACACCGTCTCCAGTCACGTTAAGCCTCGGCCACGCGGACGAGAGCTTCACAGTGTACGACCACCCAAAGGTCTTGATATTCGAGAACGTCGGCGGGCTAGACGAGCGCACCATTCTGAGACGGATCGAAGGCGCTTCCTCAGGGTACGGACGAGCATTCTCTGAACCGGGAGACGAGCGGACAATAGGGCTGATGCTGTCCGATGAAGACGCGGCAATACAACAGGCGGGAGGCACCTGGACGGAAATTGTCGATCCGGATGGCTGGACCAATCGATTGCCCATATTGGCATGGCTGATCGCAATTCAGGGCATGGCTCTGCTTACGGTCCCGTTGGGCTTCGTCCTCTTCAGGTCACTGCCAGACAGGGGATACCTGTTTTCGAAGATCCTGGGCCTGATGCTGGTGGGACTCATCACGTGGCTGCTGGCAAGTCTTCAGTGGCTCGCATTTTCCCGGGAGTCGATCGGCCTGGCGCTACTGCTGGTGGCGGTGGCATCGCTGATACTCCTGCGACGTAATCGACATGAGATGCTGGACTTCGTCAAAAGACGCTGGTCTGTAATCGCGGTCAGCGAGGTCGTCTTCATGGCGGCGTTTCTGGCATTCGTCATGGTTCGCATGGCAAACCCAGACCTGTGGCACCCCTGGCGCGGCGGCGAGAAGCCCATGGACATGGCGTACCTGAACGCCGTGCTGCGGTCGACCTATATGCCCCCGTACGACCCGTGGTTCGGCGGCGGATACATCAATTACTACTACTGGGGACAGTTCCTCACGGCAACGCTTATTCGCATTACATCGATCAACCCTTCAATCGCCTTCAACCTGGCCGTGCCGACCTTCTTCGCGCTTACTGTCGGGGCGTCGTTCTCGCTGGTCTACAATCTGGCAGAGAGGACACGACGAAGACTGGCCATAGGCATCACCAACGTGACCGACATAAAAGGGAAAGGGCTGCACTGGTCGCCCGCGTTTGCAGGAATCGGCGCAGCGCTGTTCGTGACCGTGTTCGGCAACCTGGACGGGGCAATACAGGTCGGCCATGGCATCAAGAGAGTCGTATTGCTTGGCGAGTCCTTCGGCCAGTTCGACTTCTGGCGCAGCAGCCGCATGATGCCGCCAGACCCTCCAGGCCACGAGATAACCGAGTTCCCATTCTTTACCTTCCTATTCGCTGACCTGCACGCGCACATGATGGCCATTCCATTCACGCTGCTTTCGTTAGGGGTTGGGCTGGCTATAGTCATGGCCGCGACGCACCGCATCAAGCCAGGCCTGCTGGACCCTGTCAGCCTGGGACGACTGGTTGTACTGGGCGTCGCCGTTGGATCGCTCAGGCTTATCAATGCATGGGATTTCCCGACTTATCTGATAATCGCCGCGACGGCGATTCTGCTGGCCGAGTTCTTCGTCCATGGTGGTTTTGGGTTGCCTATGCTGGTGAAGGCTGGCGGGAAAACCTCCTTCATGGCCATTGCTGGTTATATTGTTTTCCTGCCGTTCCACCAGACCTACGAGACTTTCTTCAACAGCGTGGAGTCCACTACCAACACCACGGTGCTCTGGCAGTTCCTCGCCATAAGTGGACTCTTCATATTCATCATAGGCTCGTTCCTAATAAGCGATCTGCGGCACATGCTACTGCGAGCATTCGGAGTCATTTGGCGCAGGTACAGCCGCCTGCAACAGTCGCTTGTGCCTAACGCCGATGCCGCGCCGGAGCCGGGTTCAGAGACAGGAACAGGGGCCTGGGGTGCATTGGCAACGGTCGTCGGCGTCACGCTGATTGGTTTCGCCCTCACCGCCACATTCACCAGCGCCCTGGGAAGCATGGTGCCCTTTATTGCTGCGCTGCTGGTGCTCATGCTCATCTCTGGCATTCGCCGCCTGTTCTCCGACCGGGCTGATGCTCCACAGCAGGTCTTCGTTGCCATTATCGTCAGCGTCGCGCTTCTGCTGGTGCTGGGACTGGACTTCGTCCGCGTGGAGTCCGACATCGACCGTATGAACAGTATTTTCAAGTTCTACCTTCAGGTCTGGGTGCTTCTGGCCCTGGCGTCAGCCTACATGCTCTGGCTATTGGGTCACGGCAAACAGGTCTCGCTGATGAAACTTTCAGTTCCCAAAAAGGCGTGGGCGTTAATGCTGGTGGCGCTGGTATTAAGCGCAGCCATCTATCCAGTCATGGGAACCAGGGACCGATTGCGAGACCGCTTCGACGACAAGCCTGGGAACATTACTCCACTCACGCTGGACGGCGCAGCATTCATCGAGAACGCCGTTTACAGGGACGCTAACGGCAGCATCCAGTTGGCTACGGACTTCGAAGGCATCCGGTGGCTCCAGGACAACGTGCAAGGCTCGCCCATCGTATTGGAAGGCGTTACGCCGACTTATCGATGGGGAGGCCGCATCTCTATCAACACAGGTCTGCCCACAGTGATTGGCTGGCAATGGCACCAGGAACAGCAGCGCTGGGACTATCGGCAGGAGGTCGGCAAACGAATTCGCGATGTGCAGACGATCTACAACACGCCCAACTCCAGCGAAGCCCTGTCGCTAATGAGAAGGTACGGCGTGCAGTACGTTTACGTCGGTGAGTTGGAGCGGCTATACTTTTCAGAAGAGGGCCTCCGCAAATTCGATATAGACATGAGCAGAGACCTCAGCAAAGTTTTCGAAAACCAAGATGTTGTTATATACAAAATAACGACAACAATCGCGAGTAATTGATATGAACAGACCAAATTGGTTCAAAGACCACCCCGACGCCTGCACATGCGCTATGTGCCAGGCCGAACGTGTCGTCACTGACAAGGTACGCAGCGCCGGCAAGGTTGGTCGCAATGCCCAATGCCCCTGCAACAGCGGCAAGAAATACAAAAAGTGCCACGGCCGGTAGCTTTGAATATACCTAGCTGACTCTGGTTTGATAGCTTTAGTAGTGCTTACTCATGCGCCATTTGGCCAGCTGCCTGTTTTTTGAAAATACCTGGTTAGCTCTGCTTAGATAGCAGAAGTGCTGCTTCCTCGTGCCTCATTCGTTCAGCAATAGTAGTGTCTGGGATTACCTAACCTATACTCCCTGCTACACTCGGCCCGCTTGCCCGATATGACAATCCCACCAGCGCCACTGCCCTCTATTCAAAACTCAAGATAACACTTCGGTAATACTCATTTCCCTAAAATTAGGCTAAGCAAAAGATTTAGTTATCAATTACATAGCCAAACTAAAAGCAGTGGGGATGGGACGATGCGCAAACTTATCATCGCAGCGATTATCGGTGCAGCTGTGTTACCGGGCACCTAAGGGGCAACAATGGCAAGCGGAGTGTTGTCTCACAACACCGCCCAGGCAGACCTTACACTCACCAAGACCGCCTCACCAGATCTCGTCGAGGTCTGTGAACAGATGACGTACACGCTGGTGGTAACCAACAACGGTCCCGCCACATCTACGAACGCGACACTAGAAGACAATCCTGCCCGACTCGGTGACCTTCGTCTCCGCAACGGCTACGTCGGGCACATGCAGCCAGTCATCCGGCATCGTCACCTGTGTACTGGGTGACCTTAGCCTTGGACAAATTGCCACAAGCACTATTCTCGTCATTCCCAACGTGGCAATGGACATCACCAACACGGCGTACGTTGGCGGCGACCAAAACGACCCCCACGAGTCCGACAACGACTCCTCTGAGATTACGACGGTCGTTGCGTCATCCAAGCAAGCAGACCTCTCGGTCGATAAGGCCGGCTCGCCCAACCCGGTAATCTTGGGAGAGTTCCTTACATACACTGTGGAGGTGGTCAACCTGGGCGCTGCCACCTCCACAGACGTTGTGCTGGTGGACACGCTTCCCGCCGACGTGACGTTCTCTTCGGCAACATCCACATCAGGCACCTGTAGCGAATCCGGCGGCGTGGTTACCTGCAGCATCGGCACACTGTTACCGGACCACTCGGCCACTGTAACGATCGTCGTAATAGCAGATCATGTCGGCGAGATCGTGAACAGCGTTGAGGTCAACGGTGACGAGACTGACCCTATCCCGGATAACAACACCGCTTCGATAACCGTCTCTGTGATTGAGATTGCCACGGAGATGGAGATAGACATCAGGCCGGGTTCAGACCGTAGCCCGCTCAACCTACGCGGCAAGGGAACGTTGCCGGTAGCCATATTGGGTGCAACGAACTTCGACGTACATGACATAGACGTGTCGACCGTCAGGTTCGGTGTTGACGGTGACAACCAGAAGCCGGAGCATCACAAAAAGGGACACGGAAAAGGACACGACAAGAAGAGTGGTCACATTGCCGATGTTAATCGCGACGGCATAGATAACATGGTGCTTCACTTCAAGTCGCATGGCCTGGGCATCGATCGCAGCGTCGAACAACAGGGAGGCCTAGTTACGCTGATCCTCACTGGCGAGCTGGAAGATGGCACCAGTTTCGATGGTGAAGACACGGTGACCATAGTAGGCAAGGGCAAGGGCCATCCCAACAAGGGCGATTCCAGTTTCAGCGACGACGATGACGATGACAAGTCCAAAGGCAAAGGCAGGGGAAGATGACGAGGCAGGGGCCGAAATTAGCGCCTACTAAGAACCAGCCTTCGCAAATGTAGGCACATAATCCGCGACTAAACCACTGCTAAACGCGATAAGCTCGCGGTGAAATTAACGCCGTGGGCTTATGC
>CAUZQF010000098.1:0-8429 GCA_963581905.1 Dehalococcoidia bacterium | reverse complement strand
CCGGTTTCCGCGATGATACGGTTCTTGCCCATGCGCTTGGCCAGCAGCGCCTGTCCCAAGGCATTGTTGATCTTGTGCGCGCCGGTATGCGCCAGGTCTTCCCGCTTGAGGTATATCTGCGCGCCGCCTAGCTCAGCGGTGAGATTCTTGGCGTGATAGAGAGCCGTGGGCCTTCCAACGTAATGCGTGGCTAGATCCTGCAACTCGGCCTGGAACTGCTCATCGACCAGGGCCTTGGCGTACTCACGCTCTAGCTGCTCGATGGCGTTCATTAGCGTTTCGGGAACGAATCGGCCACCGAACTGACCGAATCTGCCTCTTTCGTCTGGAAGGGTATCTGGCCTCTGCATGTGTGATCCTTTAATGTAGGGTTTAGCCCCTGGCTGGGGTGAGTTTCGCTCTCCTAGCGTCAGTAATCGGGGGCGTCTGTTCAGCCTGGTTTGACGTCCACCTATTATCGGCGGTCTGTTGACCTAACGCAACGCAGTCCTTAAAATTGGATTTTAAGTCTGGTTGGGACCAAACAAGGTCAATGTTAGCCAGATTTTGAGCTGATGTTTAAGCGTCGTTACGTTGTTAAAGGCACCCACAACGGTAGTATTAGGAGGCACAAGTGCCCATATACGAGTTTACCTGTACATATTGTGAGCATAGATTCGATCAGCTACGGCCCATGAGTCGCATGGAAGAGCCTGCCCAGTGTCCCATCTGCAATCGTGATTCCAAGAAAGAGCTTTCGGTGTTTTCCGCTTTCATGACTAACAGCAACGGTCAGATGAGCGCGGTGGCTGGGGCTGGTGGTGGCTGTTGCGGTGGTGGTGGAGGCGGCTGTGCCTGCGCTATGTAGTTTCGGATATCAATCTGCGCCGGAGAACAGTGGATTAGTTGGGGATTTGAAATTGCTCTGGCTTTGCTAGTGGAAGTGAGGTCTACTGAGTGAATGGGTCCGAAAAAATATGAGCGATTTCAATGTAGGCTGGCAGCTATTTTTGCAAGAATCGATGCTGCCCCGACATTATCCGCGAACGGTGATGTTAACGGGCGCCTCGTTTGTCACTAATCCGGTTCTTGATTCTATATTGCCATAGGCGCTATTCATTCGCTTAGTCTCGTTAGTTGATGAGGCGCTTGAATTATACATAGAATCCCAATCTCTCTCGATGCCAAGCGAATTTAAGAAAAATCTCAATGGGAGGAACGAATATCTACAAGGGGAAAGCCTCCTCCATGAAGCTGATTCGTTACATTTACTTAGGAGAAGAAGGAACGAGATCGCGCATGTCCCAGATTCAGCAAGGCTTGATTGGAACGAATTAAAATCGGCTGTTGACACGGCGGAAGCTGAGCTCCAGCATTTGAATATAGTAAGCATTAGGCCCAAGTACGAATTTTATGGAGAGAAAAGTCAGGCGAGGGAGTCTGAGGACCCCAATGTCATATTTTCCTTCGATTATTCTGCCGGAATCAAACTAAATGGCGATTGGGTTTATCGCATAGGATGGATTGAGAATATTCACAAATCAACAAGTGAATAACTCCAGGAGGCAACATGGCAACATCAACAAGACGAAGAATGACGCTAGTTGACCCAACGACGGAACCGGTTGTTCCCGAGTTTGCTGGCGCTCCCAGGCTCGTCGACCTTAAGAACAAGCGAATCGGAGTCATCGACGACAGCAAGGTCAATGCCAAGGAGTGGCTTAAAGAGCTGACGGACATTCTGGATGCCCGATACGGCATTGCTAGTATCAAGTACCACGCCAAGCCTTCGGCCTCCAAGCCCGCAGATCCTGCAATTGTTGAGGAGCTGGCTAAGGAGTGTGATTACGTCATTGTCGGGGTGGGTGACTGAGGGTCCTGTAGTGCGTGCAGTGTGCACGACGGAATACATGTTGAGAATGCAGGAACCCCATCGGTAACGATCTGCACAGATGCGTTCATCGATACGTCCAAATCCATGGCGGCCATGTGGGGTACACCTGGCTACCCGACTATCTTCACGCCTCACCCAATTGCAGGCCTTTCGCAGGCGCAACTCCACGCCAACGCCGAAGAGGTTATCGATAGGGTTGTGGGGATACTTACGGGTAAATAGGCCTACCTATGCGCAGGCACCCATCGCCGGAGAAGTCTGGGCGCGAAGGCGAGTAGCAGCGCAAAGACGATGGTGGATGCCGCGATGAGCATCGTTGCGTCAAAGAAGAAGTTCTGAGGGAACATGGCGATCAGGTAGTCGACACGCGGGTCCAGTTGCCAGAAGTCGTTGCTGAAGCTGACCAGGTGGAACAGCAGGAAGAGCTGGTTGAAGGCCACTGCTGAGAGCAAGCCTACCACTACGACTAGCGCCAGCGTCACCTTGCCTCCGCGACTTAGCACGCGCAGGAATGCTGCGGTAAATAGCCGTCGTGATATGTAAAAACCCACCGCCGCGAAGGCCAGAAAATACAGCCCTATGATCTCCTGCACGCGGTACACGTTGTTCACGAGAATTTTGACGTCCCTCATGTGGTCGATCTCTCGCTGGTTGTACAGGTTCTCTCTCAAGACGCCCAGCACGAAAGTGCGTATGACGATATCCTCATCGTCGTTGTTGAAGTAGTCTCGCAACTGGGCCGCTGCGTCGAGCAGGTCATCGCGTTCAATGCCGGTGTAATGCGAGATGTTATACTTGTCGAAACCGTAACTGTACAGGCCCGGAAAGCTTATTACCCAGCGCACACTGGTGGTTATCAGGAATATCGGCACCAGGGCGATGAATAGAATGACGGCTACTTTTCTTGCAATTTCCATAGGTCATCCATGATATCACTAACGGCTTTGAACGCACGCTAGTCCAGAGTCGGATTTAGGAGCTTCAATTGGAATTCGGTGTTAGCGCTTCCAGAATTTTCCCCAGCACTTATGAGGGACTGATGCTCGTACTAAGACGCCTTCGAGGGCCAAAGGGCTGTCCGTGGGACAAGGAGCAGACCCATGAGTCGCTGAGAGAGTCTTTGCTGGAGGAGTGCTACGAGCTAGTCGAGGCCATAGAAGAGGGCGACACGAAGAAGATGGCGGAAGAGCTGGGTGACGTTATCCTGAACGCGTCCTTTCATGCCAACATTGGCGAGGAGCAGGGCGAGTTTACGTCGGACCAGGTCTTTGCTGGGCTGATCGACAAGCTGGTGCGTCGCCATCCTCACGTGTTCTCCGGCGTGAAGGTGTCAGGCTCTGCTGAGGTGGTGGCCAACTGGGACGCCATAAAGCAGCGAGAGGCTGGTGGTGAAGAGGCGTCCGCTCTGGGCGGCGTACCGAAGGCTATGCCAGCGCTGTCCTATGCGCAGACCGTACAGCGCAGAGCTGCCAGGACGGGTTTTGATTGGGAAGATTTCAAAGGCGTGCTAGACAAGGTCTCCGAAGAGGTGGGGGAGATACACGACGCTGTGTCTGATGAAGAACGGGAACGGGAGTTGGGTGACCTGCTCTTCTCGGTAGTGAATGCGTGTCGTTGGATGGACGTGGATGCCGAGGCCGCCTTACGGCACGCCAACGCACGATTCTCCGGGCGATTCAAGGGGATGGAAAGCCTTAGCAGAGAGCGGGAAGTCGATTTCCGACACCTATCGCTAGATGAAAAAGAGGGCCTGTGGGAAGAGGTCAAAGAGTTAGAGAAGTAAGGGGCAGGTTAGACCCGTCCCCTTTTGGAAATTCCTTGTTACTTAGACCCTGTAACTTAAGCCGTGCGAAAACTGAATTGCTGCTCTAGGCCAATCGCCAGAGCCTGCGGAAGCCAATAGCCATAGCAATCGTCAAGGCCAACACTACGACTGCCGATATCTGCGTGGCCATGGGAGCGCCCATTGACTCGGCGATGAAGCCCGCCGTCAGGCTTCCCGCTGGCATGAAGCCGAAAGTCAGGATGTAAATCCCCGACACTCGACCCCGTATCTCATCCGGAAGCATGCTCTGAATCGTTGCGTGGGCCGTGGAGAAGTACCCCATTACTCCGATACTCCCCACCATGAGGATAGGGAAGGCCAGCATCAGCGAATCGTTCAGCGACATGGCTACCATTGCCAGGCTTGTAATCGTGATGCAGCCCAGAATTATCCTTCCCTTCCTGCGAATGTCTCCGAGGGAGGCCAACACCAGGGTGCCCAGCATGGAACCTGCTCCAACCGAGGCCATTAGAAGACCCAGCGTGGCTGGTCCAACATCGAAAACCTCGGCCGCGTAAACGGGGATCAGCCCGTGAAAGAACGGAATGACCATCACCGGCGGCACGAAGCCAAATAGCAGCAAGCCCAGTATCAGTTTTTCCGACCGAATATAACGAACGCCTTCCATGATGTCATCGAAGGCCGAACGTATATTCAGTTTCGGCTTGGGCTTAGGTGCCAGCTTCAGGCCAAGAATCATTGCTGCGGCTGTCGCAAGAAGCGCCGCCTCAATCAACAGAGCCGGACCTGGTCCCGCGAAGGCTAGAATAGCGCCGCCTATTGCAGGTGATGCCAGACGAGTAGTGGCGAAGGCCAGCGAGTTTAGTGCGAAGCCGTTCACCAGGTTCTTCTTGGGAACAACGCTGGGAATCAACGACATTCTGGCAGGGTCAGTGATAACCCAAGATATGCCCATGAAGAAGACAAAGGCGAAAATGTGCCAGGCCTGCGTGTCACCAACGATGACGCTGATGCCGAATGCTAACGCCAGCAGTGACTGATAGGTCAGAACCACAGTCATGAGCTTTCGCTTGTCCCAGACGTCTACAATCACGCCGCCGAGCGGTCCTGCCAGCAGTATCGGCAGTGCGTCCAGTCCCATGGCAAGGCTGGTTAGCAGAGCAGACTGGGTGAGCTGATAGGTTAGCCAACCCACAACGACCATCTGCAGCCAGAAGCCTGCGCTGAAGAAAAAGCTGGAGGTCCAGATGAACCTGTAGTTGGCATACCTGAACGAGTCAAAGGTATGCACCTTTGATGGCATGTGAATATGCTTAGACATGCGAATAGGTGGCATATGTGGGTGCGGAATGTGGGGGTAAAAGTGGCGATGTTTGGCGGGCCGAGCCGTAACGGCTTCTGCCGGGTGCACAATTATGTCGCCCACGGGATGAGCGGTTGCCACTGAGCTTTGGGCTATGGTGGCCTGCAAGCTCAGTGGCGGGACCTCTACCTCTGCGGAAACGAGGCTTTTGAAGTTCTGCGAAGGAGCGTCTAGCTGATTGGAATTTAGGTCTACTGTTGTGGTTGAATCTTGAGGCTCTGGATCTGCGCTAGACTGGGACTTATTCAATTGTGGTTACTTAACACCTCGCGAAATATTTTCCGCCATGGCCGTGGTGCATATGTGCAAACCCGCCTTATTAAAACCTAACATATTCATGAATATAAATACATGTTAAATGGTCGTCGGTTTAGTAGGAATATACGCCTATGTTTTGTCAAAAAACGGAAGCGGGTCAATGGTGCAAATGGTCTAAATATTCGGGCTACAGATACTTAATATCGTGTGAACCCTAACCGGATTCGCGTTTCTATTTCATCGGCCAGCGATTCTGCCAGAGCACTAGCAGGATTCATCAGCATCTGACGCAATCCTCGTCGAGGTCTGATGAAGACAGGCTTGGGGGGAGCACCCGCCATGTCGGCTGCCATTTCAATGGCCATTTCCAGGTCGCCCAACTCGTCGATCAGGTCCAGCTCTTTGGCCTTGGTTGCCCAGAAGACCTCTCCGGTGGCGACTTCACGAACTTTAGCTTCGTCCATGTTGCGGCCTTTAGCCACTATGGATACGAAGGTGTCGTAAGACTCGTCGATGAGCTCTTGCATCTTGCCTTGCTCTTCGTCGGTGGCCTCGCGCCAAAAAGCACCCATGTCCTTGTATGGTCCGCTCTTGTTGACGACAACGCCCACGCCAATCCGCTCCAGCAGCTCTTGCAATGCAGGCCTGACGGAGATCACGCCAATGGAGCCTATTATGGCGCCCGGTGTGGCGATGATCTTGTTGGCGGCACAGCTTATGTAGTAGGCGCCGGAGGCTCCCAGGCCACGTATGCAGGCAATAACGGGTTTACGCTCGGCCACCTTCAATACGCTGCGGTACAGGTAATCGGAGGCGGATACTCCGCCGCCAGGAGAGTCGATGTCCAGCACCAGTGCGCGCATGCGGTCGTTCTTCGCGATGTTAGTGAAGATATGTTCGTACTGGTTTGACTTGATCTGCCCGCCAATGGTGCCGAATAGTTCCACGACGGCTACGCGGTGCAGGATAGTTGGATTGGCCTGGAGTACGAACATGGGGGCTCCTTTATTTATTGGTTCTCACAACATTGTAACGGCGCTCTTACAGGCAGGGTAGTGCAGGCCGTAGCGAAATTCTGTTCGGCGAGTTCTTATTAAGGAGACTGGTTGCCCCGGGCATTCAAAACTACAGAGTACATCGAATGGTCTGCGGCGATGTACAGGCGTTTCATGTCCGGCCCGCCAAAGCAGCAGTTGGCCGTGCGCTGCTCAGGCACCAGTATCTTGCCAAGAAGCTCTGCCTGCGGACTGTACACATGGATGCCGTCCCAGGCGCTGGTGAAAATGTTACCGTTCGAGTCGCAACGAAAGCCGTCTGGTTTCCCGGGCTGGACGACTGCGAACTCTCGGCTATTTTTGAGGCGGTTGCCGTCTGCCACATCAAAGACCCGGATGTGACCGGGCGCGCCGGTGTCGGAGATATACATCAGGCTCTCATTTGGGGAGAAGCAGAGGCCGTTGGGCATATCGAAGTCATCGCCTACAATCTCCAGCTTGCCGGTGTCCGGCTCTAGCCTGAAAACGTAATTCGCCCCGATCTCGCTCTCTGCCTTGTGTCCCTCGCGGTCGCTGAGGATGCCGTAGGGTGGGTCGGTGAACCAGATAGAGCCATCGGACTTGACGACGATGTCGTTGGGAGAGTTGAGGCGCTTGCCCTGATAGTTGTCCACCAGGGTGATCACCGTGCCGTCGGCCTCCGTGCGGCTTATGCGGCGACCTCCATGCTCACAACTGACCAGCCGTCCCTGGCGATCGCGGGTGTGGCCGTTGGTGTACCCACATGGCTGCCGAAATACAGAGTCGCCATCCGCATCCGACCAGCGCATCATGCGGTCGTTGGGAATGTCGCTCCAGAGCAGACAGTCGTCATCGGAGATGTACACGGGGCCCTCAGCCCACTCGGTGCCGGTGTAGTGCTTTATTAGCTTGGCGTCTTCGGGAAGCATGGCCTGAAACCGATCGGCGTAGACCTCAAAACCTTCGCGGACCTCTTCTGTAGGGCGATAAGTAGTCACTGTGAACATCCTCGTTTTTGATGCGGTGGCATGAAGTATACTCGTTGGTAGTGAAGTGTCCAATCCACGTATGACTGCGGGCGTTGGCAGAGGAGGTCCAAGCCATCTTCAGAAAATTAGCCTTTCTGGCGGCGCTGCTGCCGATACTGCGTTTCTTCGTCGAAAAGGCCAAGGAACAGCTGGAGTCTATTCCTGCACTGCCGGACAACGCCGCCCTGGTCGAGATCGAGAACCACGCGGTGGAAATCGCACGGGCAGCCGGAGCGATTCTTGCTCGAAATTTTTCGAACGTTGCTTCACTCAACGTGGAGTACAAGGACGACAAGGAGTCCGACCCTGTCACTAACGCTGACAAGGAGGCGCAGGATTACCTCAAGGAGGCCATAGCTCGAAGGTTTCCTAAGCACGGCATACTGGGCGAAGAGGATGAGGAAGACGAATCGGTCGCTCCCGATGTTGTGTGGGTGCTGGACCCGCTGGATGGCACCAAGAACTTCCTGTCGGGGCTGCCTCTTTACGCCTGCTCTGTTGGGATCATATTCAGGGGAGTTCCTATTGCGGCTGCGGTGTTCCTGCCGTGGCCAAAGGACAGCGGTGGCATAGTGCTTCATGCTCGCAAGGGCGGTGGGGCCTTCGCTGACAACGAGCCTATGCACGTAATCGGGGATGCCGAGCCCAAGGGCAATCGACTGGTGACGCTGCCCGGTGGTATCGGCGGAATGTTCCGGTTCAACAAGCCCATGCATGGCAAAGTGGGCGAGGTCCGCATGACGGGTAGCATTGCCTACGAGCTATCAATGGTGGCCAAGGGCGTCACGCAGTACACGATTACGACCGCGCCGCTGCTTTGGGACGCCGCTGGTGGCGCGATGCTGGTGCTGGAGGCGGGTGGACAGGTGCTGGTTGGCGAGCGACGCACGGGCGTGTTTGGCTTGACGAACGAGTTGCGGTGGACCCCGTTAAAGAGTTTCTTCCCCAGTTGGCGCAGCGGTCGCACCACGATGAGCGAGATTCGCAAATGGCGCAAGCCGCTGTTCCTGGGCAACGCCGAACTTCTGAACTTCGTGATTTCAAATGTCAACAGTCGGACGTCTGTCAGGCGCAAGGCGATGCGCTGGGTGAAGAGCGCCGTGAA
>CAUZQF010000097.1:0-8461 GCA_963581905.1 Dehalococcoidia bacterium | reverse complement strand
ACTCGTGCTGGGATAGCTTCACACAGAGACGCACTGCATCCCTCATGCGCTCCAGGTCCTCAGGCTCCTGGAAGTAGTTGTAGTCCAGAATAGGCTGATCGTTCGGGTCGGAGGTCTGCAGCTTCAGATCGCCGGAGCCCAGCGCCAGTTGCAGGGCGATGCCCATGCGAATGCCCAGAGGCGTCATGCGGTCGCCGCCTCGATCGATACGTCCCGTGGCGAAGGTGTTCATATACAGGATCATGTCGTTTTCAACAGAAGAACCCGTAGCCGTGTAACGAAGGCCAAACTGAATTCTCGGCCCAACCGGATCCAAGAAGTACTCAGGCTTAGACTCCCATGTAACGGGAAGCAACGGGTGATCACGTAAGTTCTGGCCCACGCCGGGCAGGTCGTGTACTACCAGCACGCCGACTTCGTTCAGGTGCGCGGCAGGCCCCACGCCGGACAGCAGGAGTATCTGCGGCGAACCAATAGCGCCGGCACTGAGAATAATCTCGTCGGCCTCCACCACAAAACGCTGACCGCTGCTCTCCACATCTACGCCAGTGGCTCGTTTGCCGTCGAACACCAGACGATGCACAGTGCAGTTCGGTCGTATGGTCAGGTTCACCCTGTGCCGCGACAGCGCCAGATGGCCCAGGTTGGTGCTCCAACGAATGCCCTCGGGGTTGTTCAGGGGCAGAGGGCCGACACCAGCAGTGTCCGGTGCGTTGTGATCGGGACAGTCAGGAAAGCCATTGTCCAAACAGGCCTGATAGAACGCCTTCGACGCACCGAGCCAGGTCTCCGGCTGAAAGCGATGACAAATTATGGGGCCATCGGTCCCGTGAAAGTCGTCGCTGAAAGTTGTGTCTGTCTCTAGCTTCCGGAAGTAGGGAAGTGTCTTCTCAAAGGACCACTCATCATTGCCCCAGGACGCCCAGTCGTCATAGTCTTCTGGCTGCCCTCGCAAGAATATCTGGCCGTTGATGGCGCTGGAGCCTCCGGTAACCTTGCCTCTCGGAATCAACATAGGATCCGCAAGGTCTGTGGCCCGCCCTGTGAACTGCCAGTTGTGGTCGCTGGTCATTATGTCTGTGGCAGAGGCGTAGCCGTACTTAACCTCCTCAGGCAGGTCGTCTATGCCTGCGTAGTCGGGTCCCGCTTCCAAGAGCAAGACTGACTTGCTCGGGTCCTCCGTGAGCCTGGTAGCCATGATGGCCCCCGCAGAGCCAGCGCCTATAACAATGTAGTCGTACTTCAAGATTTCTCCTAATTCCGCTTAAACAACGAGACTTGCGTAGCCGATTTTCTGTAGCCCACTATTTGGAAATAACGCCTAACTCTTGGGCCATTGTCAGCATGGCGCGGGCCGTCTCTTCATGGGCAATGTCGACCATGTCGCCGTTATACATGACGGCTGCGCCTCCGGTCTTGCGCATCTCCTCCATGACGTCCACCAGGCCCTGCCATGTGGCGATCTCCTCGGCTGTGGGCGTAAAGACCTCGTTGACCACCGGCACGTGAGACGGGTGGATCAGGTGCATTCCCGTGTAGCCTAGCTGACGCAGCCCCGTAGCATACTTTCGTAGGCCATCCAAGTCTCGCAATTCGAACCAGCCTCCTGAAATCGGGAACTGGACTCCTGCGGCCCGGGAGTCGATGAGCACCTTGGAGCGTATGAACAGAGTCTCCATGGCCTCAGGCGTCCACTGGAAGCCTATGGAGCGGGCAGTGTCGCCGCCCTTGCCTCCACTGCCGCCCATGTGCGCGACTCTGTCAGAGGCCTTGGCGATTTCGTAGGCGTTCCTCAGGCCCTCAGCCGTCTCCAGGCCGGGGTCTATGAAGGTCTTGCCGATCTCCACGCCGGCACGACGCTCGAAGAACTTCAGCAGCGCGTCGACCTCCGCTATATCGGCTGGCGTCTGCACCTTGGGCAGTATGATGCCATAGAGGTTGTTGCATACCACCGCTTCCAGGTCGTCGCCGGTCATGCCGGTCTCCAGCGTATTCACGCGTACAACCAGGGTCTGGCCCAGGTCGCCCAGCTCCTCCAGCATCTTGCGAACCAGAATTCTGGTAGGAGCTTTCTCTGGAACTGGAACAGAGTCTTCCAGGTCCAGAATCAGCGCGTCGGACCCATACTTAGAGGCCTTGCGCATCCAGTCTTCTTTGTTGCCAGGAACGTAGAGTATCGAGCGCAGTGGCTTGGCTTTGAATTTCATGGATTGTCTCCATATATTTATTAGAGTAGGACGTGGATCTATCCCACCATCCCCCCCAGTAAGGGTTTAAGATATTGGGGGCGCATCCCCCAAGCCCCTGCCAGAGGAACACCTCTGGACTCCTATTGCGGGAGCGCAGTTCGACAAGATGATCAGACTTATACAATACCTTCTGACTTGAGACGGGCGAGAGCTTCTTCGTCGATGTCGAGAAGCTTACCGTAGATTTCAGCGTTTTGCTGTCCAAGGGTTGGCGCGCCGTAGGGTTCGGGCACTTCGCCACCAGAAAACAGAACTGGGAATCCAGAAGAGATGCCTTGAACGGCCCCTTCTATCTTGCCGTGCCTCATGGGCAGCAGGCTCCCCCTGTCCCGGAAGTGCTTGTCGTCCCGGACCTCAGCCACGGTGCGAACTAGGCTGCAGGGCACGTCACCAGCCTCAAGGATCTTCATTGCCTCATCCCTGGTGAGCTTAATAACCATGTCCTGAATGACCTGTCTTGTCTCAATAACGTTGCTCACCCTGCTGTGGAACTCCTTAAATCGAAGGTCATCCACAAGCTCGGGCGCTCCGAGAGCCACTACCAGCCGCTTCCACTGATCGTCGCTGGCGGCAGTGATAATAACCTCGCCGTCGCTGGTGTGGTACAGGCCGGTGGGGCCGCCACGGGTCGTGTTGCCCATGCGCAACGGGAGGCCCATCTCCACGTCGTCCTCCAAGGTATCCATGAACATGAGGGACGTAAGCGTGTCCATCATGGAGACGTCCAGAAACTGCCCGACACCGGTCTTCTCCCGCTCGCGCAGCGCCAGCATAAGGGAGTAGCAGGCAAACAGAGGCGTTACCAGGTCACCTATGTAAAAGCCCACGCGCGTCGGCGGACCATCAGGGTGGCCATTGATCTCCATCAGGCCACTCATTGCCTGAATCTGCGGATCGTGGGCAGGCTTGTCCGCATACTCACCCGTCTGACCGTAGCCGGATATAGAGCAGTAGATGATTTGCGGATTTACCTTGGCAAGGTCGTCGTAGCCAAGACCCATGCGCGTAAGTGACCCCGGAGACAGATTCTCTATCATAATGTCAGCCGATTTAGCCATGTCCAGGAACATCTGCTTTCCTTCGGCGGACTTCAGGTTCAGCGTAACGCTCTTCACGCCCTGGTTTCGCTTTAGGAAGCGTGTGGAGATGTCGTCTTCGGTCTTGGGCATCAGGTTTTTGCCCTCGGTTCCAATAAAGGGACCGTTGTTACGCACAGGGTCGCCCTTGCCAGGCATCTCCACCTTGATGACCTCAGCGCCCATGCGGGCCAGGTTCATGCTGGTGAAGGGTCCGGCCAGAAAGCCGGTTACGGCCAGCACTCGAATATCACTTAGCGGTTGCATCATTCCTCCATTGTTTGTTTTAAATATTCAGCGTATCGGCTACTCGACACGGACCCGAATTTAGTTCGTGTCCTTCTGCTAAATTATTTTGAATATTCTTTGATATATGTGGAGCCTGCTGACGGCGGACCCCGGTCGTAAATGTCTGCTCAGACGTCATAATTAGAGGCCAACTCATCGATGCTCTGCGACTCATCTACTCGCTGAACGCAACTTATTTAGCTTTCTGTTTATTCTGGCACGGCCTTCTCTAGGACGCTGTCCAAATGTCGACCGAATTATAGCAGCACTGCCCCGCATTGAGGTACAGGAGGGGCTAAAGGAAGTCCCAGACGCAGCACTTCAGGATCCGCGCTTGGCCGCTGATTACTTGTGGATGAAGAGCGTCTTACCTACTTGCACTACGACCCTGTTTCGCCTGGCCAACGAAGAAACCCAAGCCAGCGCCGACAGTACCGTAATCTGGAAGAGGGTAGAAGCAAGAAGTGGGCACACCTAGGTGTGAGTCTAGCAAAAACAGCAATTGCCAAGTGGCAACTAAATTGAAAAACGGCTTACACGGTGCAAGAGAATTTTGACTTTGACTAGGAAATTATTAATCTCCGCCTTAAACTATGTCTCAAGGGGGTTGTTCAGTTATCGTGCCGTTGACTATAATAATTACGTACATTCGGTGCATATGACCCTTATGCGAGAGTTTCATGCATTTTGAATCCGTAATGTAAACGCAAGCACGCTTAATGAACGTAGTAATGCCGTAATACGTGCTTTATTACCGTAGGAGGTATCCCATGGAAGCTTATTGCCTTAAGTGTCGAGCTCATCGCGAGATCGATTTAGCAGAGCAGGTTACACTCAAGAATGGAAGGCCCGCGACCCGGGGTAAGTGCTCCGTTTGTAAAGCGACGGTATTTAGAATCGGCAAGGCTACTTAACTTTTAGTTTTGCCTGGCCCGGTCATAATATGGCCGGGCCTAATGCCACCGCCGGACAGCTATTGGCAAGGAGCCCACATCTGGATTCGCCTTAGCCTTATCCGGATACTTTTTTGCCTCGATGCCAGTGGGTCTGAAATTAGCGTTTCGCCCGATCCTGCATCCCTTCTTTAGTCCGTCAGGGCCTGATAGGCTGCGACCTGGAACTCTCGGCGCAGTGGATAGGTAGAGCTAGGCATCATCTGCGTTAGCAGTATCGCCACCATGTCCTCCGCCGGGTCCACCCAAAATATCGTGCTCGCCGCACCGCCCCAAGAGTAGATGCCCTCCGAGCCAAGAATGCCATGTTCAGCGATGTCCATGACCACTCTGAACCCCAGGCCAAAGCCACAGCCGCGCGTGTCTGAGGCGTTACTCTGACCCACAGCAAAGGGCTTTAACGACTCTGGCAGATGGTTCGACCTCATCATCTCGACAGTTTTCGGACCCAGAAGGCGAACGTCGTCCAGCTCCCCCTCGTTGCACAGCATCTGGCTGAACCGCATGTAGTCCTCAGCCGTCGATGTCAGCCCTCCACCACCGGAGAACAGTGTGTGCGGAGCCTTGAACTTGTTCACGAAAGTATTGTCTAGCTCCTCTATGCTGCCGTCAGACTTCGGTCCGTACACTGCGGCAAGCCTGTCCAGCTTCTCTTCGGAAACGTAGAACGCCGTATCCCTCATGCCCAGCGGACCAAGAATTCTCTCCTGAAGAAACTCGTCAAATGGCTGGCCCGAGATGACCTGAACCAGACAGCCCAGAACGTCGGTGGCCCGACTATAACGCCACTTGGCACCCGGCTGAGTTAGCAGAGGCAAGGCGCTCAGCTTCTTGACCATCTTTGGCAGGCTGCTTTGCGGGTCCATCATGCCCGACTGCCTGTACTGCTCCTCCACAGGCGAATCCTTATGGCTGCCCATGCTGAGGCCAGAGGTGTGAGTCAGCAGGTGTCGGATGGTGATGGGCCTGTCCTGTTCCACCAGCCTCATGCCCCGCTCGCCCATGCCATCGTAGACCTTCATTCGGCCCAGTTCCGGTATGAACTTGCCGACGGGATCGTCCAGCGAAAAGTGGCCTTCTTCGTACAGCATCATGACGGCGACGCTGGTGATGGGCTTGGTCATGGAGTAGATGCGGAATATGCTGTCATTTTCCATCGGTAGACCGCGATCGATATCGGCCAAACCATGGGACTCGAAATGGAATACCTCTCCCTCGCGAGACAGCATGGTCACGGCCCCGGCCAGCTTGCCTTCGTCCACGTATCCCTGTACTAACTGGTTAACACGATCCAGCCTGTCAGACGAAAAGCCGACCTCCTCCGGTGAAACTACGTTCATATTCTCACTCTCCAAATGTTCTTATTCAATTTCAAATCACGAAATAACGATAGGCTGCGGTCCTGCCAAAATGCCATACCCCAGACGCCAGACACAAGAATCGGGACCAAAGCCCAGAAGCCAACAAAAACGCCCATGGCCATGCGGCTCAGTACCGGCGCGTCAAAATCGAGAACCAGTGCCAACATCGCTATGGTGGCAGGCTGCAAGACGTAGGCCATTGCCGCCGTCGAAAAAATCCATTTCAATCGACGACGAACGGTTATCGCCGAAGTGGCAGCTATTATAGAGGTTAGAAGAAGAATACCCCACTGCATAGTAAAGCCGGAAACGACCACTGGTGCGCTTTCCGCCGCACCATCAATAAACAGATGCAGCCCTACCGAGTCTACGCTGACGCTGCCTCCTAACATTGAGGAAGCCGCTGATGCAACAGCCTAGCTGTACTCACCAGCAACACCAAGCCATGCAAGACACAGCACCACCAAAGCAGCAAACGCCCAAGATACCTTTTGCAGCAGGCTATCATTGCCAGATTTAAGCTGGCCTTGTGACCATATTAACCACACAGCCACTGCCAGCAAAACCATCAAGAACTGCCATACCAGCAGGTGAACAACTTCCAATAGCTGGGGAAATAAGGAACCCAGAAAGAATAGGCTGACTATCCTTATCAGATTGACGCCCATGATAGCCGCGACTCCCACAAGCAGGCCTTTCGCTTTATAGGACATGCTCGTGGGATACGCCAGCAATGCGGCCACAAACAGCAGCATCGGCCCCAGCGCCAGACACTCCGTAACAACCTCTATTATTGCGAATGCTTCCGATGCCACGACAGTGCCAGTTACCGTGACCTGAGCTCCCCACTCAGCACCAGGCCAGTCCACTCGGCAGTCTACAGCGCCAGTGTCCTTAGCGCAGGCAGGTCCAGGCCAACGATCAGCAGTGCCGTCACCGCGGCGATAGCAAGCACAGGAAGCCCTGCTCGAAACAGCAGGTCGGCGCGGCTGTTATATGGACTGGCGTACCCCAAAACCCTGGCAACTCCCCTTCTGAAATTGCCGCCATTATATCTCAGAGCAAAGGTGAAGCAAGCATTCGTTGACACCCTCCGAAAAGGTCACCTAAAATCTTCTTTTAAAGGCCTTACATCCGGCTTCATTTATGACCCGCCTTGTGACCCAACGTGGCACGGTGTATGGCAACATAAGCGACATTCCAATCATTAACCAAAATTAGCAGAGGACAGTCCAAAACATGACAGCCAAGATGACAAGCGAAGAGATCCGAGAGGCGTTCCTCAGCTACTTCGAAAGCCAGGGCCACCTGCGCATGGCCAGCGGTTCCCTGATCCCTGTTGGTGACCCGACGTTACTACTCACCAATGCCGGCATGGTGCCCTTCAAGGCCTTTTTCTCAGGCGAATCTGAGCCTCCAAGAACACGACTAACTTCGTCACAAAAATCGTTCCGCACAGTGGATATTGACGAGGTTGGTGACACGACCCACCTGACCCTTTTCGAGATGATGGGAAACTTCAGTTTTGGAGACTACTTCAAAGAGGACGCTATCAAGTTTGCTTTGGAGTTTCTGGACACACGCCTGGGCCTGCCCAAAGAGATGTTCAGCATAGCGATCCACGATAGCGACGACGAGGCTCTAGAGCTTTGGCAAAAGGCCGGAATTCCGAAAGAGAAGATCTTCCGATTTGGCGACGAGCACAACTGGTGGGGACCGGCAGGCGACGAAGGGCCATGCGGTCCCAATACCGAACTATTCTACGATCTCGGCGACGACAGAGGTTGTGGAAAATCCGACTGTGGGCCCAACTGTGAATACGAAATGCACAAAGAGGGACAGGTCTGCGATAGGTTCGTAGAGCTGTGGAACCTGGTGTTCATGCAGTTTTACCACAACCTGAACGGCACGCGCACGCCGCTACCTGCCCCCGGTGTCGACACAGGTCTTGGCCTGGAGAGGGCTGTGGTCATCTTGCAGGGCGTCAGCACCATATACGAGACAGACCTGTTCCAGCCCATGATAAAGAAGGCTGAAGAGCTAACTGGCAAGAAGTGGGGGTCTGACCGAGACACCAGCTACGGCATCGCCACCATAGCTGAGCATGGCCGAAGCTCTACGTTTCTTATTGCCGACGGCGTGATACCTGGCAACGAGGGCAGGGGCTACGTCTTACGCCGGGTAATTCGCCGAGCCATTCGCCACGGAAGAAAGTTGGGGCTGGAAGAGCCGTTCATGGGTGAGCTCGTCAAGGTCACCATCGACAAGATGGGCGGCATATTCCCGGAGCTTCGCAACAATCAGGAATTCATCCTCAATGTCATAAAGCTAGAAGAAGAGCGGTTCCAACAGGCCTTCGAGAACGGCTATAGCCTTCTGACGGACGCCCTTGTAGGCACCAAGACCCTATCTGGCGAGGTCATGTTCCGCCTATGGGACACATACGGGTTCCCGGTGGAAATGACCCAGGAGATCGCCGAAGAACAGGGTGTGGCCGTGGACATGGACGGCTTCGCGAAGGAGATGGCGGCCCA
>CAUZQF010000096.1:0-8467 GCA_963581905.1 Dehalococcoidia bacterium | reverse complement strand
CGTGGTGAGTGAATGGCAGCAGCAAAAGTAGAGTGCCGACGGCTATAAATCCCAAGAAGGTGTATACCATCAGCAGAGGGGTTGCTGTAAATTTGGATGGAACTCTGCGAGGAGTGATGGTCAGCCGGATGGGCTGAATGTCGTCCTCACGCGGGTGTCGAACCACCCTGTCTGCAGGTTTGGGAGTCCAGGATTCGCGCAATCTACGCCTTTATTGGATTCGTTGTGATCTCGTCGCGTCACAGCCTCTAAATATCCGGAACACGACGTTTGACAAACCCGAAAGCATGGACGAAAACGAGGCCATCCCAGCGATTTTAAGTGGCTCCAAAATCATTGTCAATCGCCGTTTTGCGACGAAATTGGCCATCTCCTTGAAGGCAATAGCCATTTGTTGTAACGTTCAAGACATAGAAGCAACGTTGATAATCAGGTGATGAAGACAAACAAATGAAACTAGGATCCGGCCCCGCTAGGTCGAGCCTACATACCTTGAACGTGGCATTTCACAGAGCAATGTGAGATAGAAGGGCTATTAGTCGAGCCCCCCAATACCTGTTTCAATGTGGTCTGGCTACATTAGTCCTCTTGGTTGTCCTTATCGTAGAAGACGCTGTTCTTAATGCTGCTGTTATGGTTGCCGTTGCGTCCACAGCATTTATCGTTTTCGTCATACCCAACAGTATTGCAGCCACCCCCCCGAAGGGTCATTGGTGGCCACATAGTTGCTGTCCTGATTGGCGGTTTACTGACCATAATTCTGCACTCGTCTTTTCTGAACCCAATAGTGGCAGGAAATAGAATCGTATTTGATGTCATGGCTGCATTGTCATTGGGTATTAGCATACTGCTAATGGTCGTAACCAACACTGAGCATCCACCCGCAGCTGGTACAGCGCTGGGACTGATCTTAGAAGGGTTTAGGCTGGAACCTGGTTTTCTTTGATCTTCTGAGCGCCCTGCTGATGTCCCTGATACGCATCGTGCTTCGCAAAAGAATGACCAATCTGCTTTAAGCATGCAACGTTACGGTTTCCGTCTGCCGTGCCCTGTCAGCATCTCATCATTCGGCAAATTCGACGCGGCATCAGCGGCATAAGAGGACCTTTGGAGCGATGATATGAATGCGCTAGTCACTGTTGGTATTGGCTTCATAGACTCCGGGGAGAGCCCGCATCCGCGAGGCCGTGGTCTTCTTTAGTCATACCCATTAGCCTCTGCCCACGGACGCCTCTAGGCCGACATCTGTTGCGACCAGTATGCCGGGCCATTATATTAGTTGCTGAAGGCTGCCCGATTGAGGAATACAGTGCGAACCCATGAATGACGACATAAGAGCGATAATCCAAAAAATACACGACGATTCTGCGCAGACCGTTATCGCGGCTGCGGGCGCAGGGACTCAGGCCATTGCATGGCTTTTGGGCGTTGCCGGTGCCTCCCGCACAGTGCTGGAAATCACCGTGCCCTACGCATCTTCGGCATTTGTTGACTTAATTGGTCATGAACCTGAGCAGTTCGTCTCCTCTGAGGCTGCAAGGGACATGGCCAAGGCCGCCTACCAAAGAGCTGTGGCCCTGCGAGATGGCGACTGCGCGGTGATCGGCATTGGCTGCACTGCCACCATTGCCACTGACAGGCCTAAGCGAGGCGACCATCGATGCCACATCGCGGCGTGGGGAGCCGACGGCGTTCGCACCTACAGTCTCAACTTCAACAAGGGCCTGCGGGATCGTGATGGTGAGGACGAAATTGCCAGTCGAATGGTGCTCAGGGCGCTGGTGGAGGCTGGAGGCACCGATGTGGAAGTGCCAGTCCTGCTGGACGATGCCGAGAAGATAGAGGCGGAGCAGGCTCTGTACGAGGACCCGATTGCCGCGTTGATGGATGGCCACGTGGAGAGCGCCACGGTCTATCCTGATGGCACTATGAGCGCAGACGCACGGACACAGGGCGGCGTGATGCCAGGCTCCTTCAACCCCCTTCACAAAGGCCACGAGGAGCTGGCCCAGGCCGCGTCGGAGCTACTTGGCGCGCCGGTCACCTACGAACTGTCCGTCGCCAACGTAGACAAGCCTCCCCTTGAAGAGGAAGACGTTCGCGCCAGGGTGGCCCAGTTTGCCAGCAAAGGTCCGATTATCCTTACTGGCGTTCCTGTGTTCTTCAGGAAGGCCCGGCTTGTGCCAGGCTGCACCTTTGTCATCGGGTGGGACACTGCCGTTCGCATCGCGCATAGCAGGTACTACGACGATCAGGAATCAAATATGCTGATGGCCTTCGAGGAAATGCGGTCCCTGGGTTGCAGCTTCCTGGTAGCCGGCCGTACTGACGGCGAGGTCTTTCACACACTGTTGGAAGTGAGCGTTCCTCAGGGCTTTCAGGACATTTTCCAGGAATTACCAGAGACAGTATTCAGAAGTGACATCTCCTCAACAGGCCTCAGGCTCTCTGAAAAGTCACAGGGCTAGGCGATGAAATACAAAGACCTACGAGAGTTCCTTTCCTTTCTGGAGTCCAAGGGCGAGCTACGGCGCATCTCTGCTCCCGTCAGCCGAGATCTGGAGATTACTGAGATCGTTGATCGCGTGATCGCCTCCGGTGGTCCGGCCCTGCTGTTCGAGAACGTGGAGGGCCACAGCTTTCCGGTCGTGATCAACCTGTACGGCACTCATCAGCGAACGGCCTGGGCGCTGGGAGTCGACCACATCGACGAGCTTACCGAACGCGTCCGGCAGGTGCTGGGCATGGTGCAGACTCCGCCTTCGGGGATCATGGCCAAGCTGGGCACGCTGGGAACACTGGCTGGCCTGGCCCGTTCGCAGCCCAAGATCGTCCGCAGCGGGCCATGCCAGGATGTAGTACTAACCGGCGATGACGCCGACGTGAATATGCTTCCTGCGCTGAAGTGCTGGCCCGAAGATGGCGGCCGCTACATCACCCTGCCACTGGTGATTTCAAAGGATCCTGATTCTGGGCGGCGCAACGTAGGTATCTACAGAATGCAGATCTACGATGGCAAGACCATGGGCATGCACTGGCAGACGCACAAGGTCGGAGCAAAGCACTACCGCTCCAACGAAGAAAAGGGCTTGGAGTGTATGGAAGTTGCTGTGGCCATTGGCGGCGATCCCACCACCATGTGGTCTGGCAGCATGCCTCTGCCTCCCGATATGGACGAAATCGGCGTTTCGGGCGTCATACGCGGCGAGGCCGTTGAGATGGTGCGATGCAAGACCGTTGACCTGGAGGTGCCGTCGCAGGCCGAGTTTGTGCTGGAGGGATACGTGGTTCCTGGCGAACTAAGGTCCGAGGGGCCATTTGGCGACCACACTGGTTATTACTCGTTGGCAGACGACTACCCTGTCTTCCATTTAACGGCGATCACCCATCGCAAGGACGCCATATACCCGACGACCTTTGTTGGCAGGCCCCCTAAAGAGGACTACTTCATGGGCAAGGCTAGCGAGCGCATCATGCTCCCGGCCCTGCAAATGACGCTGCCCGAGGTCGTGGACATCAACATGCCTGCCGAGGGTATTTTCCACAACCTGGTCATAGTCTCAATCAAGAAAGAGTACCCCGGTCAGGCCGCCAAGGTGATGCACGCGCTATGGGGAATCGGCCTGATGATGCTGGCTAAGACTATCGTTGTTGTGGACCACTTTGTGGACGTGCAGAACGTCTCCGAGGTCGCCTGGCGAGTCGCCACCAACCTTGACCCTGGCAGAGACATCATCTTCACCGAGGGTCCGCTGGATGACCTAGAGCAGTCCTCAGCGAAGCCACATTACGGCAGCAAGATGGGCATAGACGCCACCGCCAAAGGTCCTATGGACGGCTTTCAGCGTGAGTGGCCGCCGGATATTGTAATGTCGGAAGAGATCAAGCGACTGGTGGACAGCAGGTGGGGAGAGTACGGCATATGACGGTAGCAAGCATGCCCCTGGCGGTAGGCAAGAAGCTGAATCTCTTTCTGGATGCCATCCGGTACAAAGAGAGCATATTTGCACTGCCTTTTGCATATACGGGAATGATCCTGGCGGCGCGGGGTCTGCCAACGTTGAGCCAGTTCATCTGGATTTCAGTGGCCATGGTCGGCGCGCGCACGGTGGGAATGGCTGCCAACCGAATCATCGACAGGCATATCGACGCCAGGAGTCCGAGCAAGTCATCCCGTCACCTTCCTGCTGGCCTGTTGAAGACCTCTGAAATGATAGTGCTGACGCTGCTGGCCTCAGTTGTATTCCTGTTCGCGGCCTACCAGTTGAACATGCTGGCGCTGATACTGGCCCCTGTCGCGGCCGCTTATCTTGTTTTCTATCCCTACACTAAGCGATTTACATGGTCATCCAACCTGCTACTAGGCTGGGCGTTGGCCATATCACCTTCCGCTGCGTGGATTGGCGTGACGGGCAGCCTTTCGTGGACGCCTGTGCTGCTTTCGGCCGCCGTGGCCATCTGGGCCGGTAGCTTTGATATCCTCTACCACAGCCAGGATTTCGACTTTCAGAGGAGAGAGGGCCTGCACTCGGTGGCTAGCCGCTTTGGAGTTGTGGCGGCGTTCCGCTGGTCCAAGGTTATGGACGTGATAGCGGTCTGCGTGCTGATCGCCGTGGGAGTGCTGGCGTCGCTGGCGTGGCCCTTCTACATAGGCGTCGCTGCCGCAGCTGGCCTGCTGATTTATCGGCATTCGCTGATCTCCCCAGAAGATACCTCCCGCATGGGAATCGCCTTCATGAGGGTGAACGCCTATGTTTCCACGTCTGTATTCATCGCCACCGCCGTGGCCTTAATGATCCGAGCGGAGGGTTGATGTGACTTCGAAAACCAGTCAGCCGGTTGTTGTGGGCATCACAGGGGCCAGTGGTGCGATTCTGGCAGGCACGCTCATTGATCTGCTTCTCAAGACGCAGATTCCAGTAATGGCGACTGCCTCGTCTGCCGCCCGAATGGTATGGCAAGAGGAGATGGACGAGTCCTTTGGCACGGCGTTGGAGCGTTGGCAGGACAGCGGTGATTTTGCCTACTACCAGCCCGGTGAGTTGACCGCGCCGATAGCCAGCGGCACCTTCCCGACCCGAGGCATGGCGGTGGTTCCTTGCAGCATGGCAACGGTTGCTGCCGTTTCCCATGGCTTCTCCGATAATCTTATTCGGCGCGCTGCAGACGTTTGCCTGAAGGAGCGTCGACCCCTGGTGCTGGTTCCCCGGGAGACGCCGCTCAATGCCATTCATCTGGACAACATGGCTTCTCTGGCCAGACTGGGAGTGACTATCCTGCCGCCGGAGCCTCCCTTCTATCTCAAGCCCGAGTCGATGCAGGACATCGCTGATTTCGTGGCCAATCGCGTAATGAACGCCCTGGGTCTGTCCGACGCGCTACCTGAAGACATGCGCTACGGCGGCCCGTCTAGATAGGGACGCCTTAGCGGACCTGAGCCTTCGCCTTGCGCCGAACCTTGTGCGTATTCAAGGCAGCCTCTACAATTCCATGGGCATTGGAATTCAAACGCTTTTGCAAAGTAAACTAACTAACCCAGGAGCATGGAAAACAATGATAAGTTCGGCGGATGCTGCGAAGGCCATTAGCGACGTCAGAGGCGACGCACTGGTGGTTAGCACCATGACTCCCAATCGTTACTGGGACGTGGTGACTACGAACAAGCAGCGGGACCTGCCCATATTCGGGGCAATGGGCAAGGCGTCGTCAGTGGGCCTTGGTTTGGCGCTGGCGCAGCCCGAAAAGAAGGTGCTGATCCTGGATGGCGATGGCGGTCTGCTGATGAATCTGGGAGTGCTGGTCACCATCGCAGGCAAGCAGCCAGAAAACCTGGTGCACTTTGTGTTCGAAGATGGCGTTTACTTCACTACTGGCGGTCAGCCTATTCCGGGCGCGGGCATGTTCAATCTGGCTGGTATGGCGCGAGAGGCTGGATTCAACGAGGCCTTTGAATTCGATAATCTGGAAGACCTGGTCACGCAGCTGCCCGAAGTAATGAGCGCAACAGGTCCGGTCTTCGTATCGCTGAAGGTCAATCATGACAACGATGTGCCGGACTTCTACATGGGCAACACCGGCAAGTCCATGCGAGAGCTAATGGCCCACCTGCAGTCGTAAGAACTCATCGCTATGTCGGACAGGATTTCTGATGAAGATAGGCATTGCTCTCACCACATCGGTCACACCTGCAGTTACGGCGCAAGCGCAAGCTGACTACGTTCGTCGGGTAGCGGCTGCAACCGAAGAAGCAGGCTACGACTCTGTCTGGGTCAGCGACCGCACGGTCTTTCCTAGCGATCTAGCCCTGCGGTACCCAGACATGTACGGTCCTGGTAAGGCGGATCCCGACGCGCAAAACGTTCTGGAAGCCATAACCGCATTAAGCTACGTCGCCGGCGCAACCAGCCGAGTAAAGCTAGGGATCAGCGTGCTAGTGTTGCCCTTTCGCAACCCTGTCCTCAACGCAAAGATGGTCACCACGCTGGACGTCATGTCCGGCGGCAGAGCTATCTTCGGGGTTGGCGTAGGCTGGATGCCAGAGGAGTTCGCTTCTATGGGAGCAGATTTCGAGCATCGCGGGGCTCAGACTGACGAGCATATCGAGATGTATCAGGCCCTCTGCACCCAGGACGTGGCCGACTATCAGGGAGAGCATTTCCAGATTTCGGGCATGACGTTCTTTCCCCGGCCTGTTCAGAAGCCCTACCCTCCCATATGGGTTGGTGGCAATAGCAATGTTGCCTTACGCAGGGCGGCGCGTCTGGGGGATGCTTGGCACGGCATACGTCTTACGCCTGAGGAGGTCGCGGCGAAAAAGGCAAGGCTTGCAAACCTTTGTGATGCAAATGTTCGTGAAAGCAACTCGGTTCAAACTACTCTCCGTGCTACCATGGTCTGGGGCCAATCTCAGCGAAATCCGGACGGCTCGCGGGTTACGTTGACTGGAAGTCCGGATGAAATTCGAGACGACCTGCTGGCTTATAAAGATGCTGGTCTGGATTACCTGGTCATGTCGGTGGCTGCCGATGACATTGAAACGACTATCAAGAATATAGAGAGCTTCGCTGGAGAGGGTTTGCTGGCACTTTAGCTTTTGCCCATACATTGGCTAGGGCAAAATCCCCTCGAAGGTGAACTTCTATGAGTTTAACTTTCACAGTGAAATAATGGTCGCGATGCTTAACTGAATTGCTGTAGATGCACAAGCGATCGTCGAGATGCTTAACTTAAATGCTGAGAATGCAAAAATATGTTTGATTTTCATACACATACGTTTTTGAGCGACGGCGAGTTGGCTCCCACAGAGCTTATTCGCAGAGCCGTTCACATCGGGTACAAGGTCATCGCGGTGACTGACCACGTGGGGCCCGGCAACCTGGAATACGTCATCAAGACGCTGGTGACAGACTGCAAGCTTGCATCCAAGCGATGGGATATTTTGGCGCTACCCGGCGTGGAGATTACGTATGTTCCCGCGGAAGATATCGATATGATGGCCAAGGATGCCAGGGCGTTGGGAGCCAGGATGGTTAACGTCCATGGCGAGACGGTTGTGGAGCCGGTGGAGCCTGGGACTAATCACGCAGCCGTGCAGTCCAAGAACATCGACGTGCTAGCTCATCCAGGACTTATCACGCCTGACGACGCCCGCACCGCTGCCGAGAATGGCATATTCCTGGAGGTCTCTGCCAGGAAAGGCCACGGATTCGCCAACGGCCACGTGGTCAAGACTGCCCATGAAGCAGGCGCAAGGCTTGTGTTGGATTCGGATGCGCACTCCCCTGAGGACCTGATGACCAGGGAGTTCGCCATGAATGTAGCGCGGGGTTCTGGGCTCAGTGTCGATGAGGCCAATGCCCTGCTAGACGCCAACCCGCTGGAAGTTTTGAAGAAAATCGGCGTCAGCTACCCTTAGTTTTTGTATCTGGCTAAGCTCACGGCTGTTGGCCGCCAATAGTGCCTTAGCCATTCCTATGCCTCAGCCTATTTGCATGCCCTGTGCCCTCTATACACAAATTACTCAGAAATCTCGTGGCCGGGGCGCCAGCCGCAGAACTCTATGGCGTGGTTGTCTGGGTCGGAGACGTAGAGGTATAGCGCGCCGTCGCCGTGCGGCATCGGCCCCGTCGATATCATAGCCCGCAGCGGTTAGCCTGTCGGCCAGGGCCTGAATATCGTCGCCGTGAATGGCGAAAACAGTGTGCGTTGGCGCGACCTCAGTGCCGAAATACGCAGAAGTCTTCTCAGGGGCCAGGAAGTGGCTGGTCCACTTACCAGGCTCCCATAAGCCCAGGAACCTATGGTCGCCAATCTTTAGGATGCGAGAACCTTCGCCGTAATCGAAGTCCGTACGCTCAAAGCCCAGCAGGTCAACGTAGAACTGCTAGGCCTTGTCGATATCGGTTACCACGATGGCGAGTTCGGCTATTCCGAAGTATCGTGTCACGATATGCCTCTCTGTTTTTGT
>CAUZQF010000095.1:0-8472 GCA_963581905.1 Dehalococcoidia bacterium | reverse complement strand
AGGCCCTTTATGCACGGGTTGTGGGACCTCTGTCAGCAAGCAATATAGTTACCGCCGCGATGGCGGCCAGCGCCTTGTCCGATTGCTCCTGCCTGGTCTTGGCAGCTGGACTTCTCAGGCCCCAAATCGATATGCCGTTGGGCCTCACCAGAACATGTTGCACTAGCAGGCGCATGACGCCAACGACGAACATCAAAAGCAACAGGAGCCCGAAGGCTGTCCCGATACCGATTGCTGTAAGTGTTAGAGCGAATCTAACCACTGCGGGATCGATGAGCTGCCTCTCTTGTTCACGGTTTGATGAAATTCCCAGTTCCTGGGCCGTACAGGGGGGCATTCTACAGGAATGTGTTATTTCAAGCTATATAATCATAGCCGAATTAGCGGTTAGAATTGGCGTTCGGCCAGCAAACGTATTCGCGCTGGCCCGCACTGGTAAGCCAACCGGCTACTCTATATAATCGTCCCAGCGATTAGAGTCCTAATAACCGAACGAATCAGGAGGCCAAATCATGGCCAGTAAGATCGACTTCAACTGTGATATGGGTGAAAGTTTTGGCATGTACAAGATGGGTTTCGATGAGGAGGTCATCAAGCACATTACGTCTGCCAACATCGCCTGCGGCTTTCACGCTGGCGATCCGCAATGGATGCGACATACCGTGAAGCTGGCCGAAGAGAACGGCGTCGCTATTGGGGCTCATCCCAGCTTTCCTGATCTGAACGGCTTCGGTCGCCGCAACATGAACGCGACACCGGACGAGGTCAGGAACGACGTGACCTATCAGGTGGGCGCTCTGCAGGCCTTCACCAGTGCCAAGAAGCTTCAGCACGTGAAGCCCCACGGCGCCATGTACAACATGGCTGTCGACGATGAGTCGCTGGGGCAGGCCATTTGCCAGGCCATTCTGGACGTTGATCCCGATATGGTGCTCGTCGCGCTGGCGGAGTCTCGATGGGTGAAGCTAGCGGAGGACATGGGCCTCAGGGTGGCGCGGGAGATATTCGCAGATCGCGCCCTGAACTCAGATGGCACGTTGGTCTCGCGCTCCAAGCCAGGCGCGGTTATACATGATGTCGGTGAGCTGGTGGAACGCAGCATTCGTATGGTGACTGAGGGCAAGGCTGTGTCCATCGACGGCGACGTCATCGCCATGCAGGCAGATAGCCTGTGCCTGCATGGCGACACGCCGGGAGCGGTTGAGATGGCCAAAGCCATCCGAGCCGGACTGCAAGAGGCTGGTGTGGAAATCGTCCCACTGGGTGAACTGGTATGATGCTTGAGCGTCCCAGGTTTCTTTTGTCTGGCGATACGGCGCTGGTTGTTGAGTTGGGCGATGAGATTAGCGCCGAGATCAATCGGCGCGTGCGTGACCTGAGCGCCGCCATTGATAAGGCCAATCTGCCTGGCGTATTTGACTACCTTCCGACCTATCGATCGGTACTGATCTACTACGATCCTATCGCGACCTCGTTGGAGAAACTCAAATCAGAAATCGAGAAGTTGTATGCCAACGCGGATAGCCAGAACGTGGACAATCCGGTTGTCGTAGAGATTCCCGCCTATTATGGCGCGGAATTTGGTGAAGATATCGAGTTCGTTGCGGAGAACGCCGGACTCAGCGTTAGCGATGTCGTCGATCTTCACTCTGGAACCAATTATCTCGTCTACATGATGGGTTTCAGCCCTGGTTTTGCTTATCTGGGCGGTCTCTCAGAGAAGCTTTTCACGCCCAGACTGCCCTCCCCTCGCTTGGAAATTCCGGCCGGTTCGGTGGGCATCGCTGAGTCCCAGACCGGCGTCTACCCTATCTCCAGCCCGGGAGGTTGGCGGCTCATAGGAAGGACTCCTGTGCGGCTGTTCGACCCGCTGCGAGAGCCTCCGGTGCTGGTGAGCGCGGGCGACTACGTCCGGTTCACTCCCATAGACAGCATTGAGGAGTATAGGGAACTGGAGCGCCAAGCCAACGCTGGTGAGCTCAAGCTAATCACCGAGGCGGTCAAATGAGCACGCCTGCGATCGAGATACTAGAGGCTGGCCTGCTGACCACGGTGCAGGACAAGGGACGCTACGGATATCAGCGGTTCGGCATGCCTGTGGCTGGCGCGATGGACGTTTTTGCGCTAAGGGTTGGCAACGCTCTGGTCGGTAACGACGACGGCGCTGCTGGCCTGGAGATGACTGTACTTGGTCCCAAGATTCGCTTTCTCGCAAACACCTGGATAGCGGTGACAGGAGCTAACTTGGGAGCCACGCTGGACAGCGAGCCTATGGCCGTGTGGCAGTCAGTGGAAGTCGCAAAGGGTAGCGAGGTTGCTTTTAAAGGGCCTGAAGATGGCATGCGCGCCTATCTGGCAATCGCAGGTGGCATCGATGTGCCCGTGGTGATGGGCAGCCGGTCAACTTACCTAAAAGCCGTCATTGGCGGGCTGGAAGGCAGAGGCCTCAGGCCCGGCGATGTCCTCAATACGTCTGATAGCCGTAGTGCATTCCTATCAAGAATGGCACCCGATATTATGGCCCAGGCATACGGCAGCGAGCACGAAGTCCGAGTGGTTTTTGGTCCGCAATACGGTCGCTTTACCCAGGCTGGCATTGACGTTTTCTTGGGTTCCCCATACAAAGTGGCCATTCAATCCGACAGGATGGGCTATAGACTGGAGGGACCAGTCATCGAGCATGGGGATGGCCCGGACGTCATATCAGATGGCACATCGTTTGGGGCTGTTCAGGTGCCAGGCGACGGTCAGCCCATTGTTCTGCTGGCCGACAGGGGCACAACGGGTGGCTACACCAAGATCGCGACGGTAATCAACTCCGATCTGTATAAGTTCGCCCAGGCGATGCCTGGGCAGACGATGTCTTTCAAGTCGGTGTCCATTGAAGAGGCTCACGAGATTTATCGAATCCGAGAATCCTTACTGGATGAAATACGAGCAGAACCGCCCATAGAGACAGAAGACAAGGCCGTCCGACTTGAAATCAGCGTGGGTGGCAGGGCAATCGAATTAGTAGATGAGGGCGGCGATGATATTCCCATTCCGTCCTGGGCGCGAGATGCCGGTGCCGCTGGACAGTTCAAGGGAAGCGCCAGCATCAAAGGCGAGACGTTTGAATTTGACGTGACTATACAAGAAATAGACTGAGCAGGCCGAAATAACGAGGCCTGCCAGCGGTGAGACGAAGAAGGAGAAGTTCAATGAGCAAGAGAATGGCAGTATTTGGTGTCGGTGCAGCAGGTAGCTACATCGGAGCATTCCTGACCCGGGAGGGCTACGACATCACTCTCATCGACATGTGGGGCGAGCACGTCGACGCCATGAATGAGAAGGGGCTCAGCGTTGAGGGTGCACAAGGACCTTTCACGGTTCCGGTGAAGGCCGTTCATGTCACGGACGCTATCAACATCACGGAGCCCTTTGACATTATATTCCTGGCGGTTAAGTCCTATGACACAGAGTGGGCGAGTCACTTCATCAAGAGGTTCCTCTCCCCAACAGGCGTCGTGGTCAACAGCCAGAACTGCATGAACGATGCCCTCACTGCGTCCATCGTGGGATACGAGCGGCAGGTTGGTTGCATCATGTCCAGCATCACGGTGGCGTTGTGGGAACCAGCCCTGGTTAATAGAGGTGGTCAGCCAGGCAGAGATCGCGGACACGTTGTCTACCGTGTCGGTGAGCTTCACGGGCATATCACACCTAGGGTTGAGGAGATCGCAGAAATGCTTAGCTGCATCGATGCATCCGAGGCCACAAGCAACATTTGGGGCGAACGCTGGTCTAAGCTCACGACGAATTCCGTGGGCAATCCGGTAGGCGCAATGACAGGCCTGGCTTCTCAGCAGTTCGCCAAAGACCCGAGGGCCCGCTTGATTCAGGTTCAGATCGGCAAGGAGACCTGCCAGGTCGGCCTGGCGCTTAACGTAAACATAGCTCCCGTTTCAGGGAAGGCAGCTCCTACATGGGCCAACGCTGATGATGGCGAGGTTTTCGAGGAGTTGGACTCCACCTTCCAGCCGAAGCCGAATTCGTCCGACTGGCGATCGTCCATGGCTCAGGACGTGGTTAAAGGCAGGCATAGCGAGATCGAGTACATGAACGGATACACGGTGCGACGGGGCCGAGAGCTGGGCATTGCGACCCCCGTAAGCGCCGCTATCGTTAACGTGGTTATGCAGATCGACGCCGGTACGCTAACACCTGACCCTTCCAATGTGGAGCTTGTACTTTCTATGGCGGGGCTTTAGATAAGATTTTCATAACTAATAAAGGGTTAGCTAGAGTTGTAGGTCAGGTTATAATTACCATATAACATGATCGATTTATATCATCAGATTGCTAACTGGTTGATAGCGTTTGCGGACAGCCCTTGGGCGGTAGGCGTGTTGCTTGCGACTTCCTTTACGGAGTCCATCTTCTTTCCGATACCGCCCGACCCTCTTTTAATTGGAATTGCTATCCTGGATCAGGGGGCCGCTCTGTGGCTGGCTGCCCTGGTCACCCTGTTCTCGGTTGGTGGCGCTCTAGTAGGCCATTGGCTGGGCAAGAGGTTCGGAACCCCTTTGCTTCATCGATTCGTATCCGATAAGAAGATCGCTGCGGTGGAAGGAATGTTCAACAGATATGGCACATGGGCCGTTCTCTTGGCAGCCATCACGCCGATCCCCTACAAGGTTTTTGCCATCACTGCCGGTGCACTTCAACTGGACCGCAAGCCCTTCATAATCGCTTCGCTGATAGGAAGGGGCGCCCGATTCATGATCATCGGTGGCCTGATCTTCTTCTACGGTGAGTCGATGCAGGTCTTCATCGCAGACCAGTTCGAGAAACTGATGCTGGTCTCGGCGGTAGTTTTGATTCTTGCGCTCGTGGGCATGGTGGTCTTCACCAGAGTTCGAAAATCCAGGAGTTCCACTGTTTCCGAAAGCATTCCTAGTTAAACTTTCTCGCAGCTAGGATTGTCTTTTGTGCCGCCCGCATCCACCCGTGTCCTCTACCCACCCGCTTCCAATCGCGTCTGTGCTTAAGCCCACCCCTGTCATAAATCGTCATTCGTGCCCTGAAATACAAAAAACCTTCCATACGATATAATTGGTCAAATAAATCCTGTGGAACTTTCTTCGGAGGCGATCAATGACTGGTAATAACAAAAGCCTTCTATCCGAATACCTGGTTGAGTCCGAATGGCTAGAGGCTCACCTTGACGACCCTACTCTGGTCATCGTGGATGTCGATGCTGAAAGCAGCTATAAACGCGGGCACGTGCCTGAGGCCGGGTCTTTGCATCCTGATTACGAGCGCGACCCGGACACCGGGTGGGTGAGCACTATGCCGCCTGATCGATTTGCCGAGGTCTGCAAGGACTTAGGCATCGGAGACACCAGTCAGGTCGTGATATATGACAACAACATGAGCCTGCCAGCCACGCGGCTATGGTGGGTGCTGAAGCGATATGGCCATACTAATGTCAGGGTGTTGAACGGCGGTTGGCGTAGCTGGGTGCTAGAAAAACGCCCCGTCAGTTTCGAAGAGCCAAGTTTGCTAAATAGCTCCACGTTTACTCCAAGACCAGACGATTCGATGCTAGGCGTGCTGGGTGATGTGAAGAAAGCGTGCAGTCTAAACGACGCCGTGATATGGGACGTGCGGACTGAAGGCGAGTATGACGGCAGCGTGAACCGGGGCAACAACAGGGCTGGCCATATCGCCAGCGCGGTGCACCTGGAGTGGTCGGAACTCATGGTCCCTACCACTCACCTCTTCAAGCAGGACGACGAGATACGGGAAATATTGAGTGCTGCCGGAATCACGCCTGACAAGACGGCATATGCATACTGACAGGCTGGACTCCGTGCGGCGCACGGAGTGTTTGTTTTGAAAATGCTGGGCTACGATGGTGCCAAGAATTACGACAATTCCATGTACGAATGGGCCAATCGCGACGACACGCCCATGGAGACGTAAGCCCGAGCGTCGGAATTGTCCAGTTGTTGTTCTAGGGCCCCGACCGTCGGAGGGCTTTGAAACACACGAAACTCTTCTTGATTGAGTACTTCCCCACTCCTTCATGGCCCCGATCAAAGAAGCCTTTTAACCCTCCCCTGATTATGGTTCTACACGATGCCGAATATGTCATTTGTAGGCCATAGGCCAAGAATTCAGCCACATTTCATACTGCCAATTCCATAATTGGTGCACCGGATGATTAGACGCACGAGTCGATAAATCTGGCGATGTCAGACGCACAGCGTTGGGGATTCTCCCAATGTACCGAGTGTCCGGCATCGGGGTACACTATCAGTTGAGCGCCTGCTATAGCAGAGGCGAGTGCATCCTGATCACTCTTGGGAACAATCGAGTCCTTGTCTCCCCATATAATAAGTGTAGAGGTCTTGATTCTGTGTCGCTCAGCAAAAGAATCGTCTTCCAACAGACCACGGAATGTTTGTTTCCATACTCGGGCTGGCACCTTCAGGGTTTCCTGTTACATAGTTACAAGGAAGGCCTGTGGCACGAACTGCTTGATGGTGCTTTCATGAAATTCCCGGACGAAATGGTGGTCAATAGGGTCTACCAGTCTCGATATGGTTGAATTCCAAATATCTACGACGCCCTGTTTGTCGTTCAACGTTGCTGGCGATCCCAGAAATACAATCCCCTGAGTTCGTTCCGGCCGGTTTATAGCGAATCGTCGGGTTACAAAAGAACCACTAGATCCTCCCACGATAAATGCTGATTCAAGACCCATGAGATCCATGAAATTCTCTAGGTCCGCAGCGAAGTCCTGGGTACGAAACTCCGACGTCGGTCGACTTGCATCGCCGTGACCTCTTTGCGTTAGGGCAGTTGAGCTAGCACGAGCTCAAAGGAACGCCAGGAGTCTAAATAGCCGTGGAGAAATATTACTGGAACACCCGAGCCGTCACCTCGCTCAACGTAGGTGAGTTTTACATTCCTAGATACGTCAACAGTCTTTACAGTTAGTGGCTGTTTCATACCTCTATGTCCTTACTTACATGCGGAGGGCGGTGCTGCTATCAGCTATTAGCCGATAGATAAACAAAGTCTCCAAAATTGGAATAGGAACGGGCCAATCGCGACGACATACCCATGGAGACGTAGGCTGGAATGCGGGAGACCTCGTCGTCAGCGCGCGTTGAGGCCGAGAAATTCTTTTCTGATTTTGCTCTCCCCCGCTCATCCATATTCATGATCGAAGAAGCCCCTTAGCCCTCGCCTCCGGTATTGCCCACGCCCGGTGTAAGCTGTTGCCCTCCCCGGATAATGGTTCTGCCTTGCGCCTCGTCATCTTCCAGGGCGGCCAATGCACCTTCGTGAGCGCGTATCTTGCTGGCGACGGCATCGTTGGCTCGGTCCCAGGTGCTTCGATTTTCAATGACAAACTTATTCGAATCGCGATACCTGTCCAGCATGCTGTTGACCTCGGGAATCACGTAACGCGCGACCATGTCCCAGCTACGTATAGTGTCTTCTCGATTAGCCCAATCGTGGACGAATCCGACCACACAGCCGAAACCACCAGTGATCTCAACCATCTCTCGTATCCTGTCGATCAGGTCGTCAGGAGTCCCTATAACAGCCGTGCTCTCTGCGGAGAAGGCCACGCCGTCTACGGCCTCATCCGGGGTCTTGTAAATCTTACCAACGCCGCCGGCAAGTGTGCCAATCAGGTATTCATTGTTGTGCTTCATGAGACCAGCGCCTGCCTGCTCACGAGCCTTTGCGCGCGTCTCGGCGATGTGCCAATTGAGCACAATGCGCCAGTTCTTTCGATCGACTGTATTGCCGTGCTTCACTGCCGACTCCTCAGCGAAGCCCCACTGAAGTGGCAACGCCCTGATGCCGTCCTTGGACAGCGAACCGATCGAGAGGACACCTGCCTTATGCTTGCCTGCCAGAGTCATTCCGGACGGGCTGACAATTGACGCGACGGCGAACTCCATGTTCTCCTGCAAGGGCTTGAGCTGCAATTTCGCGTCACGTAGAGTGAACCACTCAGACTCGTAGCTGAAGCGCTCCTCTTCTTCGAAAAGCCGGCGGATGATACCCATGGACTCGTCCTGCCTGTCGCGCTGGACCATAGGATCGATACCTAATGTATGGGCATCGGAAGGCAGAGCGCCGGGACCTGACCCGAAAATGACTCGCCCACGCGATTGGTGATCGAGCTGCACAATCCGCTGAGCCACCATGTACGGGTGGTGGTATGGCAACGAGACCACACCAGTGCCCAGCATGATTCTGCCGGTGCGTTCTGCCGCAGCGGCCAGGAAGAGTTCAGGCGATGCGATGATTTCCCAACCTGTCGAGTGATGCTCACCGCACCAGAATTCGTCATAGCCCAGCTTTTCTATATGCTGCACGAATTCCAGGTCACTCTGTATCTGCAACGTCGGGTTCTCGCCAATCGGATGGTGTGGTGCCAGGAACGCACCAAAGCGCAGGTTT
>CAUZQF010000094.1:0-8490 GCA_963581905.1 Dehalococcoidia bacterium | reverse complement strand
GCGAGACCTCTACGCGGGTCCAGCAGACGGAAGTTCCTGCGCACGTCGCCATTATCATGGACGGCAACGGTCGATGGGCCACTAACCAAGGCCGTACCAGGTCTGAGGGCCATCGCGCTGGCACGAAAAACATCCGTAGTATCATAAAGGCTTTCGTTAACCACGGAGTCGAGCACCTGACGCTATTTGCCTTCTCTACTGAAAATTGGGACAGATCTGGAGAAGAGGTCCAGACCCTGATCTCAATCATTCAGGAAGCCATTCTCAAAGAGTCAGCAGACCTTCACAAAGAAGGCGTGCGCATACAACACTTGGGTCGGCTAGACAGGCTCTCCCCAGGGCTGCAGCAGGCCATTCAGGATAGCGTTGAGATGACCCGCAACAACACGCGCCTCACCCTCAACGTCGCCTTCGATTACGGCGGAAGAGCGGAGATAACCAGCGCCGTGCAGGCCATAGTTCGGGACGGCGTCAAAGCTGAAGATATAACTGAGGAGCTCTTCTCAACCTACCTTCTCACCGATGGCATACCGGATCCTGACCTGATTATCCGGACGGCCGGTGAGATGCGCCTCAGCAACTTCCTCATCTGGCAAACTGCATACGCGGAGTACTACTCGACGCCCGTTTACTGGCCTGACTTTGATGAGGTTGAGGTAGCAAACGCTATAACCGCGTACAAGCAACGCAAACGCAAATTCGGAAGGGTTCTCTAGCCGAGACCTATCTAATGGTGTGCGTAAGGTAACCCCGTGTTAATTCGCCTGCTGAGCGCCCTAATCGGACTTCCTATCCTGCTAGCACTGGTGTGGATAGGTTCATTATGGTTCTCGCTGTTAGTGGCGATTGCCGGAGCCTTGGCCGCCATTGAACTTACATCCATAGCTCGTCGGTGGGGCCACATTATACCCGGCCTCGTTATCACCCCACCTGTCGTGGCCTTGATCGCCGTTGCGTACTCCCTCTCGTCGAAAAACGTCATGCTCCCGCCGCTGATAACTCTGGCCATCGCAGTGTCGTCTGTCGCATTGCTTATCTGGCTTGTGGCTGGCAGAGGCCGTGAGATTCCTCTTGCGCGAACGTTAACCGCACTAGCGATAATTCTCTACGTAGGAGGATTTCTCCTCCATGTCCCGCTGCTCAGGGCCTTAGAACAGGGCAGGGAGTGGGTGCTGTTCCTGCTGCTGGTAACCTTCGCCACCGATACTGCTGCCTATTTCGTAGGAAGGTCTGTGGGCCGCACACCTCTTGCGCCGTCAATCAGCCCCTCCAAGACCTGGGAAGGGTCCGTCGGGGGCATGCTGGGCGCAGTTGGAATGGCTGTATTGGCAAACTTTGTGCTGGGTCTAAACGTTCTATTAATAGAGGCGCTAATATTGGGCCTGCTGATCGGCGTCGTGGGCCAATTAGGAGACCTGGCGGAATCGCGAATAAAGAGACTTGGCGACGTAAAGGACTCCGGCACCATAATTCCGGGCCATGGAGGCCTTTTAGATCGCCTAGACTCAATTGTTTTGAACGTGTTAGTCGTGTATTATTTTGTCATATGGGAAGTACTTCAAAGCGGCTTGTTGTCCTAGGCTCTACGGGTTCCGTCGGCACTCAGACGTTGGATGTCGTGCGGGCCTTCCCTGCCAACTTTAACGTGGTTGGCCTGGCGGCACGTCGCAGCTTGGGCCTTTTGAAGGAGCAGGTTGAGGAATTCCACCCAGAATTTATCTCCTGCCAAGGGACGCCAGAAGAAAAGGCCTTCATAGCCGCCAACGGCGCCAAAGACCAAGACATTATCAAAATGGTGACGGAACCCATCGTGGACACAGTGGTCACCGCCACCATTGGGGACGTGGCCCTCCCAGCGACCTTTGCCGCCATTGAAGCGGGTAAGGATATAGCGTTAGCCAACAAGGAGACCGTTGTCATATCAGGCAAGCTGGTGACGGAGGCCGCCCGCAAGCACGGCGTGGCGCTCCTCCCTCTGGACAGCGAGCCGAATGCCATCTGGCAGTGCCTGCGTGGTGAAGAGCAGAAGGTATCCAGACTGATGATAACGGCGTCTGGTGGAGCCTTCCGCAACACACCACTGGAAAAATTGGCGGACGTCACGCCTAAGCAGGCCCTGGCCCACCCTACATGGAAGATGGGGGCCAAGATCACGATCGACTCGGCTACCATGATGAACAAGGCTTTTGAGGTCATTGAGGCGCGATGGCTGTTCAATGTTCCCTGGGACGACATCGAAATAGTCATTCATCCCCAGAGCATTATTCACTCCATGGTAGAGTTTGTTGATGGATCGGTTAAGGCACAGTTAAGCCCTCCTGATATGAGACTGCCCATTCAGTACGCTTTGTTCTATCCGGATCGGGTTTATAATGAAAGTATCCGGCAGTTCGACGCCGTGGCTACAGGCGCATTGAATTTTGAGGCTTACGAAGCTGAGCGATACCCTTGCTTCGACCTCGCCATCGAACTCGCCAGAAGAGAAGGCACATGGCCTGCAGCCCTGTGCGGCGCCAATGACGTAGCTGTAGACCTGTTCTTGTCGGGCAAGATCGGCTTTCAGGAGATATCCACGCTGATCCTACAGGCGCTAAAAGACCATCAAAGTATTGAAGAGCCTACGCTCGAAGAGACTATGAGCGCGGCTCACTGGGCCAGGGAGAAGGTAAGCCAGATAGTGGAGGGTTAGGTTGTTAGTTGGGCTGCCCATAGGGGAACTCCTTCTATTCGCGTTGGGACCAATTGTTTCCATCGCTCTGTGGTACTTAATACCGTTATCGAACAAGAGTGATCTGATCCGCAATCGCTGGATCTCATACATACCAGCCATCGTAGCCATCGTCTTATTCGTCGTACTACGACCTCAAGGCTGGATGCTCATATTCCCTGTCCTGGGATTCCTGATTTTCATTCACGAACTGGGCCATTTCCTGACGGCCAAATGGTTTGGAATCACCGTCAAGGAGTTTGGTTTCGGATTCCCGCCGAGAATGGTGGGTCTGCGATTCAAGCCCCACGGCACTATCTACTCCATCAACTGGATTCCCCTGGGCGGCTTCGTCCGAATGGTCGGGGAGCACGGTGAGGAGATCGAAAAAGGTACGCTGGTTGGGCATGAGGGTCAGCCTGACAAGAACGTAGTCTACGTTCGCACCAGTGCTGCCGAGGAGATGGCCACCGAGCCACAGCCAGACGTGGATTTCGGAGACCAGAGCGTTCTCAAACGGGTCATCGTGTTGAGCGCTGGGTCCTTCATGAACCTGGTGTTCCCGGCAGTGGTCTTTACGCTGATCTTCCTATTTCCGCAGGACACCCTCGTGGGTACGGTGGTGATTAACGGCGTTGCTCCAGGCTCCCCTGCGCAGGAAGCCGGAATCAACCGTGGCGATATAATAATCGCCTTCGATGGTCAAGACGTTGATAGCCACAACGAACTCATTCCGCGAATCATGTCCCGCCTGGGTTCACCAACGGAAATTACAATAATGCGGGGGGCATTCGTAACTGGCAGCGAAGCGCCGATAATCCTTTCGGCCGAGCACGAAGTCCTTACTGTAGAACCTAGGGTCAATCCGCCCTCGCTGACGGTCGTAGAGACAGTGACAGATCCCGAAAACGAAGTGCTACTGGCAGACGCCAAAAAGTACAACTTTGAGTTGGTGCTTGGCGACGAGATGACCCAAGGCTTCATTGGCATCCTGATCGGCACAACAAACGAACGCATCGTATCCCGCAGTCACTCGATTACCGAGGCCGTGCCCATGTCACTCGGACGCATGAGAGACGTGGTACTGATCACCAAGAATAGCCTTGCCAGTTGGGGTGCAGGCGGCCCTGACCCGGGACTGGCTGGACCAGTGGGTATAGCCAGCGTTACCGGACAGGTGGCGCAATTTGGCATCACGCCTTTGGTGGAATTCATGGCGCTGATCAGCATCAGCCTGGGCATCGTCAACATGCTGCCAATCCCAGCGCTGGACGGCGGCAGGCTTCTGTTTGTTCTCATCGAGTGGGTGCGACGTGGCAAACGCATCTCACCCCAGCGCGAAGGGTTAGTTCACATGATTGGTTTCGTGGTCCTAATCAGTCTTATCGTCTTGATTACGATCAAGGACGTACGAGGTTTGCTGGGCGGCGACAGTCTTTTACCGTAGCAGGCCACATTCTCAACTTGAAGGGCAACGCTTACATGCGTTAGGCTAGATATGCCTGGCCTTTTTTTGAATTTTGAAGTCTTCTGAAAAATATGCGTTACAAAAAAAGCAAGCCTGGCAATATCAGGCTTGCTTTTTCTTATTTTGAATATTTAGCAGTGCGGGATTGCGCAGCCTAGCAAAACGATGAGCGAAGGTTCATTAGTAGATAACAACCTATACTGGAGTTTAGTCATGAAGGGCTTCAACTGCCCCTTTCCAGTAACGCCAAATATGATCCTTTCAGGAGTGCAATATGAAAAAACGGCGCATAACTAAAGTATTAAACGTCGGCAACGTGAAAGTTGGCGGCGACGCCCCTATCACCGTTCAGTCCATGACCAAGACGGATACACGTGACGTCAAGGCGACCGTGGAGCAGATCAAAGGGTTGGAAGAGGCGGGATGCGAAATAATCCGGTGCGCTGTGCCAGACATGGAAGCGGCCAAGGCGCTAAAAGAGATCATACGCCAGACTCGGATTCCCGTTATCGCCGACATTCATTTCCACTACCAGCTCGCATTGGAGGCCCTGAAAAGCGGAGTCGACTGCCTTCGATTAAACCCGGGCAACATCCGCGACCGTGAAAAGGTAGAGGAAATTGTTCGCGAGGCCAAAGTCAGGCAGGTGCCGATCCGCATAGGCGTGAATTTCGGCAGCCTTCCTCCCGTGGACGGCATAGGAATCACCCGGGGCCTATCCCGCCACACCGACGGCGTTAACGCTCTCCCCAAGGCCGGTGAGGCCTCTGAGGGTGAATACTCTGTGGTCGACCACATGGTCCAGACCGGCCTGTGGGAGATTGGCATACTGGAAAACTTGGACTTCGACCTAATCAAAATATCATTGAAGGCCTTCGACATCGATACGACCGTCGAAGCCTACCGTAGACTGGCCGACATGGTGCCGTACCCGTTCCACCTGGGCATTACAGAGGCGGGCACTGCCAAATCAGGCAGCATCCGCAGCGCAATTGGCCTGGGAATGCTGCTGCACGACGGCATTGGAGACACGATACGCGTATCTCTCAGCGATGACCCAAGGGAAGAAATCTACACAGGCTTCGAGATTCTGAAGTCTCTGGACCTGCGCAAAGAAGGCACAGTACTCGTTGCCTGTCCAAGCTGTGGTCGCGCTGATGTCGACATACGACAGTTGGCCAACGACGTTGACCTTATGCTGCGAAAGATCAAGACACGAATCAAGGTAGCCGTAATGGGCTGCGAGGTGAATGGGCCGGGAGAGGCCAAAGACGCTGACGTTGGCATTGCCGCAGGTGCGGGCAGGGCCATCATCTTCCGCAAGGGGAAGAAATCCCGTATCGTGGACGAGGCAGACATGCTGACCGCTCTAATGGAAGAGGTCAAGCAGGTGGAACTGGAACTCAACGCTTAGACCTCACTTTTTAATAAGGATTCAGATGCGCGTATCAAGGCTATTCGGTAAGACACTCAGGGAAGAGCCAGCTGAGGCAGAATTAATCAGCCACAAGTTAATGCTCAGGGCAGGCATGATTTACCAGGTCTCATCTGGTATCTATAGCTACATGCCCTTGGCCTGGCGCTCCCTGCGCAAGATTGAGCAGATCATCCGCGAGGAGATGAACGCCGCAGGAGGGCAAGAGGTCCGCATGCCAGTCTTACAACCCCAAGAAATCTGGGACGATTCCGGTAGGGCTGAAATCATGGGCTCACTACTCTTCCGCCTGAACGACCGGCGAGATCGACCACTGGTGCTCGCTCCTACTCACGAAGAGGTCCTGACCAGTATGGTGAAGGCCAACGTGAATAGCTATCGTGACCTCCCGCTCATCGTGTACCAGATCCAGACCAAATTTCGGGACGAGACGCGTCCCAGAGGCGGCCTGATCCGTGTGCGCGAGTTCGATATGAAGGATGCTTACAGCTTCGACGCCGACGATGAGGGCCTGGACAAGAGTTATCAGGCGATGGTGCAGGCCTACAAGAACATTTTCAGTCGTTGCGGCCTGGACGCCGTGATGGTGGAGGCCGACAGCGGAGCCATAGGTGGCAAGGACTCGCACGAGTTTATCCTCCTGGCAGAGGCTGGCGAGGACACGATTATAATATGTCCTCAGAGCCACTACTACGCCAACGCCGAAAAAGCCCTGTTCCAAAAATCGGCGCAACCCATGGACGAGCCTCTGGACCTGAAAGAAGTGCACACTCCTGGCGTAAAGACCATAGAGGCCCTGGCGAGCTTCGTTAATTTGCCGACCAGCAAAACCCTAAAGGCCGTGTTCTACTCTGCCGATGGCGAAGTCGTCTTCGTGGTCATACGGGGTGACCTGGAGGTCAACGACGTCAAGCTTAACAACGCCCTGGGTGGTATTGCAGAGCTGCGCCTGGCAACGCCGGATGAGGTCAAAGCCAAGGGCCTGGTGGCTGGCTCGGCGTCACCTGTCGGCCTGGAAGGCATACGCATAATTGCTGACGATTCGATCAACCTGGGCTCGAACTTCGTGGTCGGTGCCAACCGGGAGGACTACCACCTGCTCAACTCCAATCACCCTCGCGACTTCAAGGCCGACATCATCGCTGACATAGCGCTGGCACAGGCGGGCTACGCTTGCCCGGTGTGTGGTGAGCCTTTGGAGACTCGTCGAGGAATCGAGATTGGCCACGTGTTCAAGCTAGGCACGCGCTACAGCGAGCTAATGGACGCCAGTTTCGCGGATAGCGAAGACGTGCAGCGGCCTATCATCATGGGTTGTTACGGAATTGGAGTTGGCCGTCTTTTCGGTGCCGCCATTGAGCAGAACCACGATGACAAGGGCATGATCATACCTGCGCCTATCGCGCCATATGACGTGTCGCTGGTGGGGCTTAACATCGAGAACCCGGAAGTATCAGAGGCCGCAGAGGCTCTTTACGATCAGCTGGAGCAGGCTGGAATCGAAGTGCTTTTCGACGACAGGTCGGAATCACCAGGCGTGAAGTTCAACGACGCTGACCTGCTAGGCTTGCCTGTCAGGCTGGTCGTAAGTCCACGCAATCTTAAGCAGAACGTCATCGAGGTCAAGGCTCGCTCCGAGTCCGACGCCATAACGCTGGCCCCGGAAGAGGTAGTTGCCAAGGTCAAAGAGCTACTGGCGGCACACTCCGTATAGCCTCTCAGTCCGGAATGGCGGCCAGGAAGTCAGTCAGGGCCTTCTCGTATGCATCAGGGTCCAGGTTCCACGCTAGAACGTGGTCTGCGCCTTCAATGAAGTAGGGCGTGACGACGTCCGACTTATCCCTGGCAAAGTCCTCGCTGATACTGAAGGGTATGGTCTTATCCTCGCCTCCGTGAATCAGGAATATCGGCACCTCCAGTTCGTCAGACCGGGTCAGATAGTCGGTGGCAGAATAGTCGACGCTAAAACGTACCTTTGCCCAGAACTTCGCGTAGTTCAGCGCGAATTGAGGATAGCCAAGTTGCTGACCTCCCCAGTCAATCGTCCGACTTAGATGAAGCATCGGCGAGTCTAATACGACCGCCGACACATGGCCTAACAGCGGGGACTGGTACATGAGATTGGCCACGATACCGCCTCCCATGCTGTAGCCGAAAAGCACGACGTCCCTGGCCCCATTGTTCATGGCGTAATGAATAGCCCCCTCCAAGTCTTCCCATTCCGTGAGGCCATATCTGTGGTAGCCATCCTCGCTGGCCGGCAAGTCCGGGTCGTTTCTGTAGTTGATGACAAGGACCGGCATGCCCATTTCGGCAAGAGCGGGGATTACTCGCAAGGCCTCTACTGGACTGGCATTCCTCCCATGCACAATCACAACCCAGGTATCATCGTCACCATCGATATACCAGGCGGGAAATCGGCCTGCTGAGCTCGTGAAGTGCACTTCTTCAAAAGGTATGCCCAACGCCGAAACAGGATCGCCCTCGTAAGCATAGCTGTCCAGACGGACGCACTCGCCGACTGCCGGAGCACCTGACTTTTCGAAAAATTGCCGCTGCACCTCATCGCCTTTTTCGCTGACAATGGTCCCGACCTGGTTGTAACTGGATTCGCCGTCCAATCCCAGCAGCCCGTTATGCCTAAGCAGCTTGTCCTTTCCAGCACCCGCTGGTAATCGCAGAGTGATGAGTCCATCAGAAAAGTCGGTGACGACCAGGTTCAGTTCCGGCGGCCCGACCTTGGGCACCAGGCCGCCATCCCTGATGAGATTTGAGAGATACGTTCCGCTGGCGACAAGCCCGACGAACGTTAGCATGACTAACGCGACGCCTATCCATGAAAATATCTTTCCTCGTGCCACGGACGTACCCTTCCATTTC
>CAUZQF010000093.1:0-8544 GCA_963581905.1 Dehalococcoidia bacterium | reverse complement strand
CAACATGGTGCGGCCTCGGGTACGGAGTAGAGCCGCGGAGAGGGCGGCACCGATCAAGAAGAGCACCAGGGCCGTCGTGGAGAAATCCAAACGCCACGCGATTAGAATTCCCGCGATAAAGGCGATAGTGACCCTAATGAGCAAGTGTTTGTCTTGTCTCCCGCGAACAGTTACGGATTGCGCCAAGTCTAGACCTCGGCAAGGTCAGCGGCAAGTATGGTTGGGGAAGAATGCCAGCGTGGAATGCCCGGCCATCACTGCTATAATAGGCCTGTATGGGAAGCCTAAGGCGGTACACCTCAGGTATTGTTGCCACGTTGTTCGCGGTGGCCATGCTGTTTCCCGCCGCTGGCCCCATTATCGACCACCATTTTGCGGAAAGGCAGCCTGGGCATTTGCATCTGGGTGGAGCTTTTCCAGATACGCATATTCATGCCTTCTCATCTGAGTATCACCACGACGTGGTGCCAAGGGACGCGACAAGTCGAACAACCGCAATTTATCGGCATGATAGCGCCACAGTGGCCGCGACTGCGATTGCCGTGGCCGACGCAACTCTAGCGTCGATGCTATCTTTTGAGCCATCCTCTCTATTCGTTTTTCCCACTAATGCTGAGCGTATTGCCGCGCAACAATTTTACGCGCCGCCGGGACAACCGCCTCCGTTCCCTCTTTAGCCCTTTCCCGAGCTATTTTCAGAAACGACCTTAGACATCCCTACCGAAAGACGCGAGAGACCTACTTTGATGCCCAAATTGAAAAGCCATTTCTTGACGAACTTAGCCGTGATCTTAGCTCTTACCGTGGCAATTGCGGCAGGAGACTCCAGCAGCGTTTATGCCAATGGCAGAGTGCTGGAGTTCGACAAACGCGTGGCTGGACCACATGAGGTGGAGGTAGGCAAGATTCCCAGCACGCCTGGGGTCGGTGCCCTTCACCTGACCATCAGGGTTACGGAGGCCGCCACCGGCGCGTCTATGATTGGCGCAGATGTGGCTGTCACGGGCGTGGGGCCAGATTCGACGGCGGTAGAGATCGGCCCGTTGATCGCAACCTCCGACCTGCAAGACCCCACCTTTTACGATGTGGCCATGCATGTTGACCGCATCGGCACCTGGGTATTCACTGTGGCCATCAGCACTGAACTGGGCAATGGCACTGCGGACTTTCCTATTCAGGTGACTGAGGGCAGTTCGATCACTGGTCTCGTAACGGGAGTGGCGCTGGTCGCCTTCGTGTCGGTAATGGCATTGGCTGCAAGGTCGTTTTTGAGAGAACGAAACAAGGGTAAACGTCGTAATACTTAACGAGTGTCTACAGGGTTTGACTTGTTTATTGCGCCACTTAGGGCTAATACACCGGCAGACTGGAAGTCATCAGGAGGCGACGAGTGATGTTAACAAAAATGTTATTAAGAAAAGCAATGATCGGGTCATTGGGAATACTAACCATCACGGGTCTGGCAGCCTGTAGCAGCACCGCGGAACCCCAGGACAGGCAGTTTGATCTAACGATTGAGCACGGTGCTATTGAGCTTGAGTCAGGTGTTATTACCGTCACTCAAGGCGATAACGTCAGCATGAATTTCAGCTCCGATGAGGACGGTCTGGTCCATCTTCACGGATACGATATCGAGCAGAGCGTTGGCCCGGAAGGGACGCTTACAATTGAGTTCGTAGCGGACGCAACGGGAAGATATAACTTCACCTTCCACAAAGGCGATGACGAACATGAAGATAGCTCGTACGATGAGCATGATGCGGGCGTCGACGCACATGCTGAGTTATTCGAATCCAGTACGTTGATCATGGGAGACGTGTTCGAGTTTGAAGTCCCTCACGACCTACACGATGCTTCAATTCCTTTTCATAATCACATGAGCCATGACGTGACCGGACACATCATGGTGGATGAGCATGCTGCGTATGCCGATGAAGTGAGTATCGAGGTCAACAGCGATGGTTCGTTCACGCCTGAAGAGGTGATGGTACGGCCTGGGACCACCGTAGTGTGGGTCAACCAGGGAGAGGATCGCGCCAGGATATCCAGTGGCAACCCTCCTACTGCTGCGCCCGAGGAATCCGATGAACACGAAGAGCATGAGGCAGACGAAGAAGAGGGCCACGAAGATGATGACGATGAAGATGAGGTAACGCTTGGGGCCTTGGAAGTTATGCCTCGATAACCAACTGTTGGTAAAGAGCGTAAGGAATTTCAGGATGTTTAAACTAATTGCGGCGCTCATCGCAGGTGCCGCAGCCAGTCTCGTTGCGGTGCCTGCCATGGCGCACGCCTTTGGCGACAGGTATGACCTGCCGATTCCGCTGAACTTCTTTCTGATAGGCGGCGCGGCCACTGTTGCCCTGTCCTTTATTGTTATTGGACTGTTTGTGAAGCGCGGCTCCAACGAAATTGGTTATCCCCGATTCAATCTGCTTGGCGTCGGGGTCCTTGGAGCCGTACTACGCAGCAAAGTCTTTTTTGTGATAGTCCAGGTACTGGCAATTGCAGTGTTTATGGGGATACTGTCGGCAGCGCTTTTCGGTACAGGCAAGCCTCTAGGCAACATAGCACCTACCTTTGTCTGGATAATCTGGTGGGTGGGCATAGGCTATATTTCCGCGCTGGCGGGTAATCTTTGGCGACTGGTCAATCCTTGGAAAATACTCTTTGAATGGGTAGAGGCTTTGGTTGGTTCAGGCGAGCCTTCCGGGTCTTCCAGGCCTTCCAGAACGGGGCGAGGTGGCACAGGCCTATATCGCTACCCGGATAATTGGGGAGCTTGGCCGGCTGTCATCTTGTTTCTGGCCTTTGCCTGGTTGGAGAACGTGTACAGCGGCTCTGTGATACCTCGTCAGCTCGGACTCATAATAGTCCTTTATTCGCTAATCACGTGGGCGGGCATGGTTGTGTTCGGAAAGAACGCATGGCTAAAGCACGGCGAGGTGTTCTCCGTCCTGTTCGGCTTCTTTGCTCGCTTCTCGCCTACTGAGGTGAGAGTCGTTGACCAGCGCCTCTGTAGGAATTGCGAACTGCTGTGCAATCTCTCAGGTGATGACTGCGTGGACTGCTATTCCTGTTTTCAGAGGGCTAGCCCTGAGCAGCGCCAGTTCAACATTAGGCCTTTGGCAGTGGGCCTGGCACCGTCGGAGACGGTTTCCACGTCCGTAGCGGTCTTCGTTGTCTTGGCGCTGGCAACGGTGACCTTCGATGGGTTGCAGGAGACGCCTACATGGGTTGTAGTTCAGACCGCTATGATCAGGTCTTTACCTTTCCTGGGGAGCGGGGCAATAGACGTGATCGACAGCCTGGGTATCGTGCTGCTCCCTGCGTTATTTCTGGCGGTGTATCTGATTTTCGCATCGGGGATTCAGAAGCTCTCGAAGGATGAGGATACGGGTAGTGGTGTGGCCAGGGCGTTCGTCTTTTCGCTGGTGCCGATAGCGCTGGCCTACAATATGGCCCACTTTATCTCTCTCCTGCTAATACAGGGACAGCTCATAATCCCCTTGCTGTCCGATCCTTTTGGCTTCGATTGGAACCTGCTAGGCACCGCAGACTATCGAGTGAACATCGGTGTGATTAACGCCAAGATTGCCTGGATCATTTCGGTAACAGCGATAGTTCTGGGCCACATCATCTCGGTCTACATAGCCCACGTGGTTGCCTTGCGGCGAGTTACAGATTATAGGCTGGCTATTCGAGGCCAGTATCCGATGCTGCTTTTGATGGTCTTCTACACGGCGACAAGCCTTTGGATAATAGCCCAGCCCATCGTGGCAACATAACGTTTCCGGGTCATCGGCGACTGCTTTGCTGTTCATGTGAAGCCAGCTCGCGGTAACGACCCTTCTCTGTTGACCTGAACAGACTTTGTGTGCCGGGCTGTAGTTTCACGCAATCCTAGTGCAGTGCGTCCTTCTTGTTAGGCTGGCAAATAGGGGAAAACACCTGCGATAGCTAGATATGGCTAGTGGATTCCGTCAGACATATTTCAAAGAACCATCAAGATTGGTCATGAAATAATATTTCCGCACCCTTAAGCTCTACCATGCTAAGCTCTACCATGCGAGGTCCTCCATCATATTGTTACAGGTCTCGTAGTTGAAGGGTGTTAAGAAGGAGGAGAATTCATGGCTACCGAAACCAAGGTGAAATGGGCAATGGAAGCGGACTATTTGCAGGCTTGCAACTGTGACTACGGTTGCCCGTGCGAATTCGAAGCACCGCCTACTCAGGGGCATTGCGAAGGAATAGGAGCTTGGCGAATCAATAAGGGGAACTATGGTGATGTTTCTCTAGACGGGCTAGGCGTAGGTTTTTCCCTGAGGTCGAAGGCGGCCCTTCACGAAGGGGACATAACTCTGGCGGCCTTCATCGACGAGAAGGCTAACGACGATCAAAAAAATGCCATCTTGCAGATCATGACGGGGGCCGCCGGTGGGCTGCCTTTCGAAATAATCGCATCGCTGGTCTCAAACATGCTCGAGCCCCAGATCGTTCCATTTACTTTCAATATCGATGGGCAGAACAGCAGCGCCAGTATGGGCAGTACGGTTATGGCTTTTGAGCCGATTAAGAATCCCGTTACCGGTGACCCGGAAAAGATGCGTATTGAGCATGAGACGGGCTTCCTGTTCAAGGGTGCTGATGTGGTATCTGCCAAAGAGTGCACCTCTACAGTAGCTGGTCTCGAGTTCTCGTGGCCCAACATGGCAGGCTTCGTTACGCAGGTTACGTACGGGAATTAGGAAGAGCTGAGGTCGCAATCATGGCCAGGTTTAGTCCAATTATTGAGGCTACGCTGAAGAAGGACCGAGCCGTCGTTGTCGCCGGAATCATCGGCGTTGCAGTACTGGCATGGGCATACATGCTCTACCTGGCTTGGGACATGAGCAGCGCGATGGGAACGATGGATATGCGCTCCGCCGTCAGTCCAGAGATGGTAGCGGCACAGACGCGCTCCTGGGGCGCTGTCGACTTTTCGCTCACGTTCGTTATGTGGGCGGTCATGATGGTCGCGATGATGGTCCCCACGGCGGCACCGATGATACTGGTGTTTGCTACGGTGAACCGCCGCCGCCGGGAGCAACAAAAGCCTTTTGTGCATACCAGCGTGTTCCTTGCTGGATACGTGGTGATATGGAGCGCGTTTGCCGTTGGAGCAGCCATGGCCCAGTGGGGGCTTCACGCAGGCTCGCTCTTGTCGCCCATGATGGTAAGCACAACTCCTTTCCTGGGAGGCGGTCTGCTAATTGCAGCAGGCGTTTTCCAGTGGAGCAAGCTGAAGTACGTATGCCTGACCCAGTGCCGAACGCCGTTGGGGTTCATAATGGCCGAGTGGCGAGATGGCACAGGCGGCGCCTTGACCATGGGGCTTCGACACGGAGTCTACTGTCTCGGCTGCTGCTGGGTGTTAATGGCCCTGCTTTTCGTCCTAGGGGTCATGAACCTGCTATGGATAGCTGCCCTGTCGGCCTTTGTCCTGGTCGAAAAAGTAGCGCCAGCGGGGCATTGGGTAAGCAAGGCCACTGGAGTACTGTTAGTGGCCTGGGGCTTCTGGATGGTCGTCGGAGCGCTGGTCTGATAGCAAAGTAGCTTTGGTCTGGCCAATCTTAGGTAATCTTCCGGCTCATCGTTGTTTTGTCACGACGGTGGGCCGGTTGCATAGATATATTAGTTAACTACGGAGCGCGTGGCCCGTCGATGAGTGGTATTATTCCTATGAGGGAAAGAGAATCTACGTGAGAGTCCGTATGTCTTAATTTAGAGCAGTCGAAATTAGGTGCTCCGCACAGTAAATTCGGGATATAATCGATTGACCGACTTATAATTAGACACATATAATGCAGTTGCCTGGATTCATTTAGGGGATGAAAAGCCATCGTCTCTAACAGCGATTTTCCCTATCATGATAATGCGCAGGAATATTCAGAGGATTATCCTCGAGATGCCTGTGGCGTTGTAGGGGTTTATTCCAGAACCGAGGACGTTGCCAGAGTGGCATTCTTTGGTCTGTATGCCCTGCAGCATCGAGGTCAAGAGAGCGCCGGTATCGCTGTTGCTGACGGCGATAACATCCGAGTAAAGACCGCAATGGGCCTCGTAGGCCAGGCATTTCAAGAAGAAGACCTCTCCACACTCACAGGACACATCTCCATCGGTCACACCCGATACTCCACCACAGGCAGCAGCCGAATCGAAAATGCCCAGCCAATCGTCTCCAAAGGGCCTGATATCACTCTAGCGCTCGGTCATAATGGCAACGTTATCAATGCCATGGACTTGAAACAGGACCTTCTGGAGTGGGGCTGCACCTTCAACGGCACCAACGACTCTGAAATCATCGCCCACCTTCTCAGCAATGCCCCGGCCTCCAACTGGCAGGAGCGCATCGCGTACTGCATGCGGCGGCTGGAAGGTGCCTATGCTCTGACCATTATGACTAAAGGTGAGCTGGTTGGCATGAGGGACCCTCTCGGTGTGAGGCCCCTCTGCATCGGCAAGTTTCACGATGGCTGGGTGCTGGCCTCCGAGTCATGCGCTCTAGATCATATTGGGGCCGAGTTCATTAGGGACGTGGAGCCAGGCGAAGCTGTACTAATTGACGAAAAAGGCCTGCGTACTATCTACAAGCGGGACAGCGTAACCGGTCGAACGGCAGGCTGCATGTTCGAGTACATCTATTTCGCCAGGCCCGATAGCATCCTTAGCGGGAAGCTGGTCTACTCCACGAGGATGGCCATGGGTGCGGAGCTAGCCAAAGAATACGCCACCGATGCCGACATCGTCATTGGCGTTCCAGACTCTGCTATTGCTGCCGCCGTAGGTTATTCCCAGGAATCGGGCATTCCCTTTGGCGAGGGACTCATCAAGAATCGCTACGTAGGTCGCACCTTCATTCAGCCTGACCAGCGTATGCGGGAACTGGGCGTGCGGCGCAAGCTGAACACGCTTCCTGAGCTTATCAAGGACAAGCGTATCATCGTGGTGGACGACAGCATCGTGCGCGGCACAACGACGCCACACGTCGTTTCTCTTCTCAAGAAGGGCGGCGCTAAAGAGGTCCACCTACGCATCTGCGCCCCGCCTATCGTAGCCCCCTGCCATTTTGGCGTGGATATGGCTACCCGTAAGGAGCTCATCGCCGCCAACATGTCGGTGGAGGAGATACGCGAATTCGTTGGCGCGGACTCTCTTGGCTACCTTAGCCATGAGGGGCTTTTGCGGGCCGTAAGCATATCCAAGCGCAACGTCTGCATGGCCTGTTTCACAGGTGAGTACCCTATTCCCGTGCAGCTGGAGATGGACAAGCTGGCCCTGGAAGTCTAAGCCTGCATCGTCTTTTGCTCTTCCCAATTATCCGCTCTCCCTACAGACTACTGGCAGACCACTGAATTACCCGTCTTTATCGTTTCCAATGGGCCCGTTTCTGGTGCATACTTAGTGTGCGAGTCCCATGATGGAGGGTGAATTGAGGCTGGGTGTCTTGGCGTCCCATGGCGGAACCAACCTGCAGGCGATTATTGATGCCTGTAATGATGGGAGTTTGGATGCAGAAGTTGTAGTTGTTATTAGCAACAACGCCACTTCCATGGCCATCAAGCGAGCAAATAAAGAGAAGATACCGACCTGCCACATCAGTAGCGTTGAATATCCCACCTCTTCACTAATAGATATGGCAACGCGGGAAGCCCTTAAAGTTCATGGTGTCGATTTGGTAGTTTTGGCTGGCTTCATGAAGATGTTGGGCCCTCTTACTTTAGCTGAGTACCCCGGTAAAGTGCTAAACAGCCATCCCGCGCTACTTCCCAAGTTTGGCGGCAGAGGCATGTACGGCACTCGTGTTCACGAGGCCGTGCTGAATGCGGGAGAAAGCATCACTGGGGTGAGCATTCATCTCGTAGACAACGAATACGATCATGGCGAGGTAAAGTATTCGTGCGAAGTGCCCGTTTACACAGATGACACAGTAGACACGCTGGAGGAGCGCGTTAAAGAAAGGGAAAGGTCATTCTGGATTGAGGTCTTGAGCAAGATTGCCTCACACGAAAATTTTCAATAATCCAGATACCTATGCTACATCAGCAGTGTCCGAACATCTAAATTTAAAAATACCCGGCCGTTGCCGGCGAGGACAGGCATGACAGAACAGACTTACAAAGCAGCGGGCGTTAACTTGGATGCCGCTCAGGACGTCAAAGAGCGTATTGGTGCCATAGTGAAGCCTACTCATGGGCCGCAGGTGTTGGGCGGCGTGGGCGGATTCGGCGCAATGTACCAGTTGGGAAGCTATCGCGATCCAGTCCTGGTCTCCAGCACTGACGGCGTTGGCACCAAGCTGAAGCTGGCCATCATGATGGACAAGTACGACACCATCGGGGAAGACCTGGTGAATGCTTGCGTCAACGATGTGATCGTCTGCGGTGCAAAGCCGCTTTTCTTTCTTGACTACCTGGCCGTCGGCGAGTTGGAACCCTCTGTAGTTGAGGCTCTGATTCAGGGTATGGCCCGGGCCTGCTCGGAGGTGGACTGCGCCCTGAT
>CAUZQF010000092.1:0-8599 GCA_963581905.1 Dehalococcoidia bacterium | reverse complement strand
TCGATTACTACGAGGGCTATAACGCGAACGTCCATCGCGGAGTGCACGCCCTGAGCGTCGAATCCACCGCTGCATTCGAGGACGCCCGACAAAAGGTCGGCAACCTGATTAACGCCGAGAATTCCGAGTGCATTATCTGGACCCGGAACGCCACGGAGAGCATCAATCTCGTGGCGAACACCTGGGCACTGGAAAACATTAAGGCCGGTGAAGAGATTCTCGTAACGGCTATGGAGCATCACAGCAACCTTGTACCCTGGCAAAAGGTGGCTCGAGACAAGGGCGCGACGCTTCGAATTATTCCTCTGGCCAAGGATCATACGCTGGACCTCAGCGAGATCGATTCGCTTATAAACCAGCGCACTAAGCTTGTGGCCATGGTGCACAAGTCTAATTCCATTGGCACAGTCAACCCAGTGAAGGAGTTGGCGGTTAAGGCTCGTGCGGTAGGCGCAGCAGTGCTGGTGGACGGCGCCCAGAGCGTTCCGCATATGCCAGTAGATGTCGCTGATATCGATTGCGACTTCTTCGCCTTCTCAGGCCACAAGATGCTCGGCCCAACAGGCATTGGCGTACTGTACGTCAAGCACGACGTCCTGGAGCGCATGCAGCCTTTCATGCGTGGCGGAGATATGGTCCTCGAGGTCACCTACGAGAACGCATCTTGGAACGACCTTCCCTGGCGTTTCGAGGCTGGCACTCCAAACATCGCCGGAGCAATAGGACTTGGTGCCGCCGTGGATTACCTCAACAACATTGGCATGGAAAATATACGTGACCACGACATCGAGCTGACCAGACATGCTCTGGACTCTTTCAAGGAACTGGAAGAGGAGCTGGAGATATATGGGCCTGCCGATCCGGCGTTACGGGCCGGTGTTGTCTCTTTTCACCATCCAGATGTACACCCCCACGACCTGGGAACGGTGCTGGACAGGCGCGGCATAGCAATACGCAGCGGCCATCACTGCACCATGCCTCTCGTGCGTTCGCTTGGCGTTCCCGCTACATCAAGGGCAAGCTTTTACCTGTACAATACCTTCGAAGAGATAGACGCTCTCGTAGATGGAATGAAAGAAGCCTTGAGGTATTTTGGCAATGGCGTTGGAACGGCTGGATGATCTTTACCGCGATGCCATTTTGGACCATCGCCGCAACCCAAGAAACGCCACCAAACTAGAAGACTTTGATACCACTGGAGACGCCGTAAATCCCTTTTGCGGGGACGAGATTCACCTGCGGCTTAAACGGGACGACCAAGGCCGTATTACGGCTGTGGGACTGCAGGGCGAAGGCTGCTCCATCAATCAAGCATCAGGCTCCATGCTTACGGAGGCTATCAAGGGTAAGACTCCTCAGGAAATCCGCGAACTCACCGATCAGCTCCGCAAGATGATGCAGGGCGACCCCGACGCCGAAGCCTACTTGAACTCCGCGGGCGATCTGCGAAACCTCGTTGGTGTTCGCGAGTACCCAATACGGATAAAGTGCGCCCTTCTGCCCTGGTCCGCTATGGGTGACGCCCTCTCGAAGATTTCCGAAAAGGAATTGCCTTAGCTCAGTGTGCACCTGGCTTGTCAACTTCTTACGCCGCTCTTCAACAGGCTGCTGACTTTTTTTGACGGTATTTAGCGCCTGGGCAGTTACACCCTAATGCCTATAAAATGGTTAGACGCGCTGGCGCATCTAAAGGGCAAGTCCGATCTTTTCAGTAAAGAGGATTGCTAGATTGAAAGATAACCCATCCCTCTAAGTGAAACAGATTAAGGATATGGAATCATCCCCTTCGACGAGCCACTTTGAGATAGGCCTATACTCGTTCGCCGAACTAACGGAGGATTCTGTTACAGGCACGAAAATTAGTCCTGTGGAGCGCTTACGCAATCTGACCGAGTCAGTTGAACTAGCGGAGCAGGTGGGATTGGACGTCTTCGCGCTAGGAGAGCACCACCGTCCGGACTTCCTGTCATCATCGCCCGCCGTCATTCTGGCCGCCGCGGTAAGGAACACCGAGTCTATTCGCCTTAGCAGCGCGGTGACGGTTCTGAGTTCTGACGACCCCGTGCGTGTGTTTCAAAACTTCGCCACTCTTGATATCGTCTCAGGAGGTCGCGCGGAGATCATGGCCGGACGCGGCTCCTTCACAGAGTCCTTCCCTCTTTTCGGATTCGACCTGAACGATTACGATGAACTCTTTGCTGAAAAACTAGACCTGCTTCTGCGGATTCGCAATAATGAACGGGTTAGCTGGAGTGGTAATCACAGGGCCCCTCTGAATGATCAACCCGTATACCCGAGGCCTGTTCAAGAGCCTCTGCCTGTGTGGATTGCGGTGGGCGGGAATCCCAATTCCGTGGTACGTGCGGCCGCTCTGAACCTACCTCTGGCCGTAGCCATCATCGGCGGTATGCCCGAAAAGTTCGCTCCTTTAATAGAGTTGTACCGGGAGTCGATAGGTCGCGCCGGGCATGATCTGACCAAGGCAAAAGTGAGCATAAATTCCCATGGGTACATAGCTGACGACTCGCAACAGGCGATGGATGATGCCTTTCCTCCATTTCAGCTGGTCATGGGCAGGATCGGAAGAGAGCGAGGCTGGCCGCCTATGACTAGGGAGCAATTCGATGCCTCAGCTACGCTCCGAGGTGCCAACTTCATAGGCAGCCCCGAGCAGATTATCGAAAAGATTCTTTTTCAATACGACCTATTCAAACATGACCGGCTTCTGCTTCAGTTGGGCGTAGGTACAATGCCCCACGAGAAGATAATGCACGCCATAGAACTTCTGGGCACTCAAATTGCACCCGTGGTCTGCGAAGAGATCAGGAAGCGTGAAGCGAAAACACCCTAAGTTAACAAGGCTGAGATTTCGGCAAAATCTATTACCTTCCTCATTTCATATCTGCAGGGCGACTATCCACTGGTTACTAAAAAAACCACTAGATGCTCCATGAGCATAACCTAGAAATTGTCACCTCTGATTTTTACTAATTATGTGCAAGCAAACCGCATCATTCTCTATGCCTCTGGGCTCGTTTTCTTTAATTACGTGCTCGCAAACTACGCAGGAACCTGGCGAAGAAGCAGCCCAAGTCGTTTCTGGTGGAGACCGGCTTCAGCAGATCAAGTACGAGGGAACTCTTACTTGCGCAGGCCGCACCGACCTTGCCGGATTTGGATACCTTGATGACTCCGGTGCAAGCGCCGGTTTCGACATTGACCTCTGCAAGGCAGCAGCAGCAGTTCTTGGAGATGCCAACGCAATAGAGATTCGCCCTATATCTGCTGCTGAGCGTGGCCCTACGATTCAATCCGGTGAAGTCGACATTCTCACAAGGAACGTGACGTGGACCAGCTGTCGTGAAGCCCAATAGGGCAATTTCACCACGGTTATGTTCTACGACGGCCAAGGATTCATGGTCAGGTCTGATTCTGGGTTCAATAGCGCTCTCGACTAACGGCGGCATACTGTACCCGCCTCTGCTAAAGTAAATTCACTATAGATTAAGAAGCTCACAGGCCAATCCGGCCTGTGAGCTTTGGCATTTCACATGCGAACCCAACGACTGGCTGAACTACTCACCTACCAGGGCATCCCCTTATGGCGTGACGTCCGCGTACTTCGCGCCGTCTCTCAGATAGTGTCCGCGATCATCGTTGTAAGCCTCATAGCATTCTTCGTCAGCAATCTCTTTCTAGGAACGGCGGCCGGGTTCCTATTGTCAGAGACTGTCCTCCCGTATCACGAGTCGAACTCTTATCTATACGCTTTCGGCTTGGGTATTCTAAATACTCTGAAGGTTGCTCTAGTCGGAATCGTTTTGACAACGGCTCTGGGACTTGTCACAGGCATTGCTCGACTGTCATCGAACTGGCAATGCGAACAGTTGCCGGGTTCTATATTGAGACCATCCGAAATGTACCCCTACTAGTACAGCTCTTCTTCTGGTATTTCGGCGTGTTCCAGTTGCTGCCACTGGTGTGCGAGAGCATAGCCTGGCCTGGGTCGATCTTCTTCAATAATCACGGCTTATACCTTCCCTGGGCCAGCCAGTCGCCCACCTTCGCCATATGGTTTTGCGCGCTGCTGGCATCGATTGTTATTACGGTAGCCATTTACCTCGCTCTAAGCAAACGCCAGTCGCCGATTGGCCGCCCTTTATATACCCTTTTAAGTGGTGTCGTTTTCGTAGTAGCGCTGTCGATCCTGACCTGGTTTGTGTTACCCGAAAGTCCGTTAATCAAAGACGTACCAACCCTAGGCCGTTTCAATTTCGAGGGTGGCATGCGACTCTCTCCTGAGTTTTCGGCACTGCTGGCCGGTCTCGTTTTTTACACGGGCACGTTCATCGCCGAAATAGTGCGCTCTGGCATACAGTCGGTTAACCGGGGTCAGGTCGAGGCCGCAAAATCCCTTGGTCTAAATAACTTGCAGGCCCTTCGCTTGGTAATTTTTCCCCAAGCCTTGCGAGTCATAATTCCTCCACTGATTAGCCAGCTGCTTAACCTCATGAAGAATTCGAGCCTCGCCATCGCAATTGGATTTCCGAACCCAATCGCCGCCGGACGAATCATGATAAATCAGGCGGGCCGGGCGATACCCATATTCGTGCTTATCATGATCTGCCACCTCGTGATGAATCTGACTTATTCGATCATAGGCAACATCTACAACCGCCGAGTAAAGATCACAGAACGCTAGAATGCCTACTGATACATTTCAAGCAGAGGTCCCAAAGCCACCGTCTACACAGGTGGGCGTTTTGGGTTGGCTGAGAAGAAACCTTTTCAGCAATCTGTTCAACTCGCTGTTCACGATCATCGGGGCGGTTGTAACATTCTTCTTCCTACGCACCGTAATTACTTGGGCTGTTTTTCTGCCGACTGGTCACCCATGACTAGCCACCTCAAGCTATTTGCTGTTGGACAGTACCCTGAAGAGTAGCTTTGGCGGGTAGGAGTGGCCCGAACTATAGCCATCGGTATAGCCATAGGCTTCACTGCCTTAGCTCTCCTTCCCTTGGGGATGGACAAGCTTAGTTTGACCGGTCGCCTCTGGATGCTAGGGAACACCATCTTCCTGGCGGGCGGCTATTTTGCCGGCAAAGCATTCCCCATTCCGGAAAAGCGGATAGTCATGTCCTGGATAGGGGCGTTTGTTTTCACCATAGTCATCCTGATGTCCTACGCCAGTCGCAAACTTGAGGACCACCTGGGCGTAAGAACCAGGTAAGAAATTCGGAGCGGTCAATTACCCAACACATGGAGAAATGTTGATGACAGAGCAAATAACCAAAAGCCAGGACGAGATCATCGTATGCCGGGACGTGCACAAGTGATTCGACCAGTTTCACGTCCTAAAGGGCATCAACACCACGATATACAAAGGGGAAGTCGTAGTGGTATTCGGGCCATCTGGTTCGGGAAAATCAACCTTCATACGCACGCTTAATAAGCTGGAAGACCACCAGCAAGGCCCAACAATCATCGATAGCACCGAGCTGACGAACGACATCAAGAACATTGAAACCATTCGCAGTGAAGTAGGTATGGTCTTCCAATCGTTTAATCTCTTCCCTCATCTGAGCGTTCTTAGAAACATCACCCTGGCCCCCACAAATGTACGGAAGTGGTCCAAACAGCAGGCCGAAGAAGTGGCGCACCAGCTTCTGGAAAGGGTTGGAATTTACGACCAGGCAGACAAGTTTCCGATGCAGCTTTCTGGTGGTCAGCAGCAAAGGGTTGCGATAGCCCGCGCGCTTGCCATGCAGCCTAAAATCATGTTATTTGACGAACCCACTTCAGCCCTGGACCCGGAGATGATCAAGGAGGTGCTGGACGTCATGCAGGAGCTATCCACCTCCGGCATCACAATGATCGTGGTCACCCACGAGATGGGTTTTGCCTGAGAGGTCGCAGACCGCATGATGATGTTCGACGAGGGTGTGATTGTGGAGGAGGGGTCGCCTGAGCAGATCTTCGATAATCCCCAGAGCGACCGAACCAAGTTGTTCCTGTCACAGATACTGTGATTTTTGAATAAATGAGCACCACTGAGAAGAATATTGATGGCAGTTGTCAGCGCACTATTTCCAGGTCACCGAGGTCTCACTGCCTAGCTAGAAGACGACGCGTTCCAACGGGCTAACAGGTTTCTAGCTTTAGGCTAGGGCTTTCCTGTCTGCAAGAACGTCTTTAGAGTCTCAATGTCCATTCCCTCGATGCCAAGGCTCTCCGGCGTGCGCGCAGACTCCCAACCGTCGAATCCCATCACTATGGAACCGATGTCTACGAAAGAGCGCATGAGCGGGGTGTCGACGCCGAACTGCTTGCCCACAAGGCTCCACGTGGCGATGCCATAGGGGATGTCTTCTGTGAGCCACCGGCTGTCCAGCGACCCCGGCGCCTTCAGCCTTGTGAGCATGAGACTGCCGTTGATCGTCGCCCATATGTCGCCTTGCGGCCCGAAGCCCGCCTTGTGGAACCCCTCACTGGCAGCTAGCAGATCGTATCCAAGAGCACTCCCGACGGCGCGGCGTTCCTCGTCAACCTGTGTGATGACTTTGGCCACAGACGGCGAGACTCCCTCTTCATAGAAGTAGAACTCACCTCGGGAATACTCGATGCGGCCCGCGTTCATGAGGACGCCTGCGGGATGTACCACGGGGTTGATGGCCGATAGACCTGCGGCCATAACGTCGGGATACAGCGATACGCCAGGAAACAGAGCATCCACCAGCTGACGAACACGTTCGCCGTCGGTGGCTGGAAGCACTCCCATGCCCAAACTAGTGACGATACCCCATATGGTAGCAGTGTCTGGTGACGTTTTGCGGCAAACGTACGGTGCGGTGTCTACCTCTGCCAAAGTAACACCTGAAGTCCCAGCCTCGCGGAGCACCTTGGACCACTCCAGCGAGCCCAGAGTGCCAGGGACGATGACAACAGTGTGCTCCGGGCGCAGGTGCGGCGCGCATACTTCAGCGAATAGCTTGTGGGCATAAGATGGGACAATCAGCAGCAACAGGTCTGATGCAGCCAGGGCCTCCTCCACATCCGACGTAACCTTGTGAATCTTGGCCGCGCCCTCTTCCGCTACACCCACCAGATTGATGATCTGCGAATCGCGAATCGGTGCCAAGGACTCTGCGAACTCGGGTAGCTCGTACAGCGTTATCTCATGCCCTTGAAGACTGAGGTTAGCGGCTACGGCAAAGGCGGTATTTCCTCCACCCAGAATGGTTACAGAACTGTTGCTCATGTTCTCCCTTTCGACAATGTGAACGCAGTTATTCTCTTGGGCTAATTATGGACCTAGCTAAATCTTGTAGGACTGAAGGGCTCCACGGGAAAATCGGTTTCCCTATTTAAGATAAGATCGGCGGTGGCCTTACCCATTGCCGGGCCAAGCAAGATTCCCTTCCGCCCTGCCCCGGTCGACAGGAACGCGCCATCGAGTTCCGTCACTGCGCCCATGATGGGTATGCCGTCGACGGAGAGAGGCCGCAAGCACGCGGTGTGCTGAACCAGTTCTGCATCCAGCAGGGAGGGTATCATCTTGAGCAGCGACGCCATCACCTGATCGCGGGCAGATGTTGTCGGGTTTTCGTCGAAGCCCGCCTCTTCCTCTGTAGTTCCGGTCCACAACAGCCCATCCATCTTCGTGTTGGCGTAATTACCCGCCCAGCCAATGGAACAGTCAAAAGGCTCCCCCGGCGCTTGCAGGCGAAGTATCTGACCTTTCAAGGGCCTGATCGGCACATCAAGGCCGGTCCAAGACGACACGTCGGCGCTCCATGGACCCAGTGCCAGCACAAGCTTGTCACAGGCCAGTTCGCCGCTCTCCATAAAGAGGCCTGTGACTCTGCCATTTCCCTTTTTTATTCCATTGACGTTGCCGTGGCGCACCGTGACGCCGAGCTTTTCTGCAGCCTGTGTCAGGGCGAGAATAAATTTGTACGGCTCTACCTCTGCGCCGCCTTCCACATACACACCGCCCAGAATCTCATCCGATATGCGGGGCTCTATATCCTTGGCCTTCGCGGCATCCAGCCAGTCCACACGATAACCCTCCTGTTCCTGTTGCCAGGCCAGAGGCTTCTTAGATTCGGTTACCTCTTCCTCCGTGAAAGCCAGGGACAGCGATGGGCGGACGCGATATTCTGTGGCGACGCCTGTCTCTTCAGGAAGCAGTTGCGAAAACTCACGATGAATTCGCATGCCTTCATTGGCCAGGGGGAATACTGGTCCTGGAATGCCTGCTCCGGCCAGCGGACTCAGCCCGCCGTATGCGAAGCCAGACGCGTGACTCCCAACGGAGTCGCGTTCAATCACAGTGTTGGGCACTCCGGCCTTGGCTAGGAAATAGGCTGTGGCGATACCAACAACACCCCCGCCAACTATGACTACATCATTACTGCCTGCGTTCATCAAATCCTCCAAGAAATATTACGTAGACAACCTGTCCAATGCTCTGGTTGACGTGCTTACGGGCCCGACCCAGACGATCACAATGTTACGTCATAGTCTCCGTCAATGCACCACCTCAAAGACTATGTGCAAATCTTCACAAGAACCTCACACCCAATGACGAAACCTC
>CAUZQF010000091.1:0-8726 GCA_963581905.1 Dehalococcoidia bacterium | reverse complement strand
GCAGACCCCCGCCGAGATGGACTGGCAATCGGATGGTAGGTTGAATGGCAAGAGAGAAATTATTCATAACTAGAGAACACATCATTCCAGAGGCGATAGAGTTTCTGGCGAAACACCACGACGTGGAGGTCTGGAAAGACCGCACAGCTCCACCCAGAGAACTCCTAATTCAAAAGGCGGGCGAGTGCGCTGGCCTTTTAACCGAAATAACGGACCTCGTCGACAAGGAACTGCTTGACCAGGCCTCGACGCTGCGTGTGGTGGCGAACAGGGCTGTTGGAATGGACAACATCGACATACCTGAGGCCACTCGGCACGGCGTCTTAGTAGCCAATACGCCGGGTGTGCTGCACGAGTCCTGCGCGGATTTCGCCTTCGGACTCATGCTCTCCTTAGCGCGAAACATTGCGTACGGCGATCGGCAGATCCGGGCTGGCAAATGGAAAATGTTCGACCAGATACCTTACGTGGGCACAGACGTTCATGAAGCTACCCTGGGCATAATCGGCATGGGGCTGATCGGCACGGCGGTCGCTCGCAGGGCTACTGCCTTCAATATGAAAATCATCTACAACTCCCGTACCCGCAAGCCAGAAGTCGAAGAGAGTCTCGGCGCAGAGTGGCGACCCGACATGGATTCCATATTCAAAGAGGCTGATTTCGTGTCCCTGCACATGCCTCTGACGGCGGATACCGAATACATGGTGCGTTCGCGAGAACTAGACCTAATGAAGACGACCGCGTTTCTGATCAACACAACCAGAGGGCGCACAGTTGATCCCAAGGCGCTCTACGCGGCGGTGGCCGGAGAATCTATCGCGGGGGCTGCGATCGATGTCACAGACCCGGAACCTATTGGCATCGACGACCCACTGTTGACCTTGCCGAACGTGCTCATATCTCCGCATATCGCTAGCGCCAGCACCGCAACGATGCGAAAGATGGGGCAGATGGCGGCAGACAACATCATGGCTGCTCTTAAGGGAAATCCTATGCCGTCTTGCCTGAATCCAGAGGCAGCTGGCTAAAGGCAATTAGAGAGACTAAGGCTTACGCTCAATTCACGAGCGTTTGCCGTGAAATCCTGCCCTAATTTAAAACAACTGACCTGCCGGCGATACAAAAAATCCCGGCAGGACTAGGAACCACCCAACACAACGACATCATCAACTGTTCCCAGGCCTGCCAGGCAACTCTATATTTCAATGCGAAACGCCTAGCTATTCTTGAAAGCGTTTACGCCGGTAACCAGTGCAGGAAGACCACCCATCCAGTAGGCTACCCTAATGGTTTCCACTATTTCTTCCTCAGTAGCTCCAAGCCCTCTAGCCCTGTCGGCAATGACGCCAACGCCGTCAGCGTGCGCCAGAAGGGCATCGCAAAGCATTGCCATTAGCGTCTTGACCTTGCCGGAAAGCGCTCCGTCGGCCATTATCATTTCTCGACCAGATCCGATGAGTTCCGCAAGCTTGGGGTCATTGGCCTGCAATGCTGCTTGGTACGGCGGTATCTGCTGTTGCATAGTGTTTCCTCCTCCATGAACCGTTAATGGTGATAGCAGCCTCAAGCTGCGGGAGAAGGATATCACTAACAAAAGCTTATCGGCATAGGAACCGTTCGCTGTATGGGCGGAGGTTGCGTTTCGTTTAGTTAGAGTGTGGACGAGGCGAATTCGATCGCAGTACGCTCATGCCTTAGACCCGGTAACGGGAGACCATTCGCCCATCGGTCCTGGTTTCCAAGGCAGGATGCGGCGCTGCCTTACAGAAATCATTGGCCATGGGACAACGCTCGGAAAAACGGCACCTGTCAACTGGGTCGATCGGCGTCGAAACTGAGCCCCCGATCTCGACCTCAGGTCGGCGGTAGGAGGGGTCAGGATTAGGAACGGCTGCCAGTAGGGCCTTGGTGTAGGGATGCCTAGGGTTGCTCAGAAGCTCTTCGGTCTCGCCTATCTCGACTATCTTGCCCATGTACATGACTGCGATACGATCGCACATATATCGAGCGGTTGATAGATCATGAGTGATGAATAGACAGGCGATGCCCAGGTCTTTGCGCAGAGTGTTCATCAACTTCATCACACCGGCGCGGACAGATACGTCCCGCATGGAAGTCGGCTCGTCAGCGACAACCAGGTCTGGCCCCAGAACCAGGGCTCGTGCTATAGCGACCCGCTGTCTCTGGCCTCCCGAGAGCTGATGAGGGTATTTGAAGAGGAAGCTCGTGGCGGGTGACATCCCTACCCTTTCGAGCATTTCCGACACCCGTGCGCGTCTCTCTGAACCGTTGCCTACTCCCTGCACCAGCAGCGGTTCCGCCACTGCATCGAGCACGGTCAGGCGTGGATTGATGGACTGGTACGGGTCTTGGAAGACCATCTGCACTTCCGACCGAAACGCCTTCAGGTCTCTGCCTTTGAGCGCAGCGAAATCTGTAGGGCCATTCTGCGAATGATGAAACGTGATGCTTCCTGAAGTAGGCTCAATTAGCCGCAGGACGAGTCTGGACAGCGTCGTCTTACAGCATCCGGACTCCGCGACTAGGCCCAGGCTTCCGCCCCGCTGAAGTTGCAAAGATACGTCGTCCACCGCCTGCAGGTAGACCTTCGTTCCCTGACGCCAGCAGTTGTCGGCCCTAACGTTCTGGGTGAAAGACCCAAGCTCCGACTTCTCGTATACGAACCCGTTAGCTGTGGGCTCGTTCTCAGGAATGTGGGGGAACAGGGCCAGTTGCTGGGCTTCGATGTCCCCAGCCTTAATGGCCTCGTCAACCACCGGCTGCCAGTAGTGCTGGGCCAGGATAGGCGTGAAGGCTAGCCCAAACTGCCAGATGCTCATGCCTGGCTTCATAGGCTCGCCGTCGAAATCCTCAGTAAGAAAGTAGACCTTAATTTTGTGAGAAGACAGTGCCTCTACATGGTCGAGGAAATCAGGATCAACCACGCTGTAGAAATTGTTACCTAATTCCATATCCAACGCCGTTTGCACGACAAATACAAAGTCGTCAGCAGTGATCTGTTCGCCATCGCTCCAGTACGCGTTTTCCTTCAGCTTGACCTCGGATGTCCAGTATTGGATGCCATCTACGCTCTCCTTGATGAGAGGGGAAGGAAAGTCGTCGGCCAGGACTGGCACCCAATCGAATCGCTTATGGGAGTAGTCATATAGCGTGGTAGTCACACCATCGAGGGTGTAGCCCGTCCACACATCGCCGCCGGGACTGCCGAAGAATTTAAAGTAATTCCCAGTGCTAGGTGCTTGGGATATTCCCATGGTGTACGTCCCCGCCGAGGCAGGCGTCTCCGTAGGATCAGGCACCACAACCGTAGGGGTGACAGTTGGCTCAGCCGATGTTGTATCCGGCGGAACAGCAGTCGCTGGTGGTGCTTGGGCGCTGGGTCGGTTCACCCCACGGCCGCAACAAGCACAGCCACCAGCGCAATTAGCATACCTATCTTGAAATTCATTCGAACATTTACAGGAAGCATCCTTCCCACCTCTAAGGGCTTATACTGTTACAAATGGCCTTATGAGTTCTTATTCAAACATAGTCCACACCTAGTACATACCGTAATTCCCACAAGGGCAGCTACAGAATGATTTTTAAGATTCGGACACCAAAAAGAGAGGTAGTTTAGAAAACCGCCTCTCTTTTTATATTCATATTTAACTACCGACTCGTAGAATCGGCTTTATCGGCCTTAGAGGATGCCAACCTCAGCAGATACGTCTCGCATGTAGGTTGGCCTTATGATTAGCTCGGGAATGCAGGCCCTCTGGGGAAGGCTGGCGATTAGCACAATGGCCTCTGCCGTGTCATCGGACGTTACCATGGTTTCGCGAGACTCCCGGGAAGGATTGAACGGCCGGCCATTTAGAATCGGGGTGTCGACCTCCCCAGGAATGACCACGCTGGCGCGAAGGCCGGTGTTCTTGAATTCCGCATTGAGGAAACTGGTGAAGTTAATAACCGCAGCCTTGGCCGCTCCGTACGCCATGCCCGCCAGAAGGCCAGGGTTGACTCCGGCCAGAGACGCCACGTTGATTATCGTGCCTTCGCCCCGCTCCTGCATGTTCGGCATGACAGCCTGGGTCATGAACACAGTGCCATTCAGATTGGAGTCCATCACGCTGCGAAGCTCCTGCTGCGTGGTGCTTAGAAGCATGCGATGCTGGGAGCTGTGCCCTGCGTTGTTAATGAGCATATCCACCTGGCCAAACTCAGCCAAGACGTCCTTGATCAGCTGTAGACCTGCCTCTTTATCTGCCACATCAAAGGACGCCGCAGTGGCTGTTCCACCTGACGACTCGATCTCCTTTTGGACCTCTTCAACCTTCGAAGCTGTCCTGCCCACAAGGATTACCTTCGCCCCTGCTTTTGCCATCATGATGGCCGCGCTGCGCCCAATACCACTTCCGCCGCCGGTGATAATGCAAACTTTCCCGTCCAGGCTCATAGCCCACCTCGCTGCTGATTATTCCAATGTTGCCGTCCGAGTATAGCACCGCTCGGCCTTAACCTGTCAGCCGCTGATTGCCAGCAGAAACAGGCCGACCATAGCGAATCCTAGACCGGCAAATTGCAGACGGGTCACCTGCTCCTTGAAAATGAACAGACCACCCAACATGGGAATTATGGGATAGGTAATGGCTGCCGTTGCCACAATGGATATAACGCCAACCTCGGCGCCTCTAGCGAACGCGAAGAGCCCGCCAGTTTCCGTAAGGCCTATCGCCACAACGCCAATAAGAAGAGGCACGGTCATTCGCTGCCACGGCCACTCCCTGCGGGCCGCTGCCAGGGGTACGAACATAGCTAACGTGATTACCCTGCCCAGGAATATGGGCAAGAACCAGCCGATTTCTCTAGACAGGACTCCTATGCCAAACTGCCATACCCCGATGCCGAACATTGCTACGAATGCCAACAGCACGCCCAGGCCGACAACGTCTCGCCTGGTCATACCGGACCGGATGTTCACCGAGGCCAGGACTATGCCACCAATGCTGGCCACTGCTGCCAGGCTCTGGATTCCTCTGAGACGCTCCCCCGTAAAAATGAACGCCAAAATTATCACAACCACAGCGAAGGCAGAGACCACGGGGGACACAATGGCCACAGGGCCGATCTGCAGCGCCCTGTAAAAAGAGATATATATTACGAAACCGATTACAGATAGAGCTACGAGAAATACCCAGTTAGCTGTAGAAAGCGTTGCCACATCGGACACGGCCAGAAAGTACCCTACTGTGGCCAGGATGCTGACGAGGTGAACACCGACAATGGCCCTGAGAATGCCCAGTCGCTTGGATACAACAGCCGTGATGAAGTCGGCGATGCCCCAGCCAATTGCTGCCACCGCACCACATATCAGGCTTTCGAGGACTACGTTCAATTAAGCAGGTTACACAGGAGAAGACTAATTCCGGAACTTCGGCTCTTCAATACCCAGCTCCTTGCGTCGGTGTAGATAATCTATGATGTCAGCCCGGGTGAGCATTCCTATCAACCGTCCCTGATACAGCACGGGCATCTGATGTATGGAGTTCTCCGCCAAAAGATCTAGGGCGTCCGAGAGCTCTTCCTGGGGCTCGAGGGAGTGCACTGGCATGCGAGTCATGATATCTCTAACGGGAGTCGTAGGCCACCTCTCCCTGTCCACTTTCTTGACGTCTGTTAACGAGACAATTCCCGCCAGAAGGTCGTTTTCACACACCGGCATCGCCCGAACACCGCCTCTCATGAGATGTTCGTAAACGACGTCATACACAGACAGGTCAGGGTCTATAAAGTCCAGAGACGGCCGCATGACATCCCGCACATGGACGCCCTCCATAACAACATCTGCCTCCATTTCCCGAAGGTTTGATCGCGCCGCAAAGTAGATGAAAAAGCCGATGACTGCAAACCAGGGACCACCTATGCCACCTAGCAAAAGAGATATCACACTGAACATCTGTGCAACACCAACGACGATCATCAGCAGCCCGACGCCCTGTCCGAAAAACGATGCGATTCTGGTGGCCCGACCGAAGTTTCCAGAGAAGGCCCATATGATCGAGCGCAGAATTCGGCCACCATCCAGTGGAAAAGCCGGCAGCATGTTGAAGATCGCGAGAAGTAAATTGATGAACCACAGGTAGCCTAAGATCGCTTCGATGGGAGACAAAGAGGATCCGCCTATAAATAGCGGTGTTGTTCGCAATGCCTCTCCGTTGATGATTTGAAGGGACAAGAAGAATACGAATACTAGAACAAGGCTAGTCAGCGGACCAACAATGGAAATTATGAATTCGTCTTTAGCCTGTCGCGTACCGGCTTCCAAGTTGCTGACACCACCCAACAGGAAAAGCGTGATGCCCTGCACCAGGAATCCCATGGATTTCGCAACTACGGAGTGTGCCAACTCGTGAATCAATACAGATGCAAACAGGGCCAGTGCGGCCACCAGACCGAGGGCCCAGCGAAAGGCTGAAGACCATTCGGAATTTGCGGCTGACAGATAAGATTCCGAAAGACTGAACGTCAGCAGCGCCAAAATGAAGAACCAGCTGTAATGAATGCCGATATCGATGCCGGCGATCTTACCCAGGCGAATTGTAGACTTCACGAGACTAGCTCCATTGTCGTCACGTCAACAAGGACGTTCGATAAGTTGGCTGAGTTTAGGAAGAATCCAATTTAGCCCGCTAAAGTGACGCCTATGAGACTGCCGATTGCGTAGGTTACCGATGCGGCAGCGCCTCCCGCCAGCAGCATGCGCAGCGATCCCATATACCAGCTCTTCCCAGATGCCAGAGATAACGCGCCGCCCACCACGACTAGGGCGATGACACTGAGCACAGCGCTCAATGTAAATGCAATTCCACCCAGATTCAGAATGTATGGAAGGATCGGAACAATCGCGCCAACGACGAAGGCCGTGAAAGAGCTCAGGGCCGCTCCTACGGGCGAACCAAGATCGTCTGGATCCAACCCCAGCTCTTCCCGAGCCATGGTATCCAGCGCCACCTGTGGATTGCTCATGATCCGCGAAGCAATCCTCTTGGCCTCCTCTTCGGACAGGCCTTTTGCCTGATAGATGAGGACCAACTCCTTTTCTTCTTCCTCTGGGAACTCCTCTAGCTCGGCGGCCTCTATCCCTATCTGATACTCGTAGACGTCCCGTTGCGATCGCACAGAGACGTACTCGCCCGCCGCCATGGAGAACGCACCGGCCAAAAGACCAGCCACGCCAGCCAGAAGAATGAATGAGACGTTATCAGTGCCGCCCGCGACGCCCATGACCAGACTGAAGTTCGATACCAGGCCATCGTTTACGCCCAGAACAGCAGCACGCAGACTGCCTCCGCTTCCAGTGAACTTATGCCAGCGCTCTCCGCGAAGCGCCTCCATAGGATCGACGCCATCCGCCATCTCCCGTAGCGCCCTGGCATGTCTTCGCTCTTCGACGGCAAAGTCTTTGGCCTCGGGGTCGGCAGCATAGGCCGCAACGTCCTTAGCCTCTCCCCTCAGCAGCCACGGCACGATTTTAGCCGTGCCAAATATACTGGCGCCTCGTCGATAAAGGCCTATCTTGAAGCCTCCACCAGCGGGCTCCAACTGGGAGGCATCCATCCCGAGTTTCTCCGCCCACCGAGAGGCGTGTCGCATCTCCGCTTCTACCAGTCTTGTGAAAAACACTGACTTGGCTGGGTCAGGTTCAACCTCAGCCATGGCCCGGTACATCGCCGCGGCCTCTAGTTCTGCCGCCAGGTAATCACAGTACTGCTTAAGTCTTTGTGGGCTTGGGGAATCAACCAATGCTTGCGTCGCACTCCTGCATCATGTCGGAAATAGGGCTAGGCACTAGGAATATAGCATGAAACCGTTGGCCTATACATAACAAGAAGGCAGCATTGCAAAGGCGTGAACCGGAATTAGTAGCGTGAGGCCTATCGGGAAGCCTATTAGGGAGCGGCTAGGACTTCGGAGACAGTGCCGACAAGGAGTCGCATATCGAAAGGCTTAGGGATGAATTTTTCAATTCGATGATCTCGCAGTTGCGCCCTCGTTACTCGTGTAGAAGAGATAACTATCACTTTGAAGTCGTCAATTTCAGAATCCGGCGAAGCGCTCCGGATGTCCTCCAACACGCCCCAACCTGTGCCATCCGGCAATTCCAGGTCCAGCAATAACAGAGCAGGTGCTTTGTTCGAGGCCAGGTCAAAGCCCTCGGCACAGGTCTTTGCCGACTTTATGCAAAAGCTATTGGCGATCAACGCGGTCTGGATCGCCCTATTTACCGAGACATCATCGTCAACAACAAGTATCGATATCCCACCCATCTTCTATCTCACAACTTGCTCACCCTTTTTGAATTAAAGTACAAATGCAGGGAGAAAGAAGCGAAGAGGGAAAAGAAAAAGAGGTCCCCGCCCGCAAACCCCACTCCCGTAAATCTCTCCAAGGATGCTCGTCATGACCACGATTGTCGAAAGACGCCCGGAAATTAATCTGGAGACCAAGGCAGAAACGCGAATTGACGTAGTGGCAGAGGCAGAGCGAGTAATGGAAAAGAAGGGCCGCCTGGAAAGATACGTCTGGGGCACTCTCAGATTAGGGATGGGCTGGATCTTCTGCCGGGCCTTCATTGACAAGGTGTTCGGCCTGGTATTCGCTACAGCGGCTGACGGCGCATGGCTGGCCGGAGGCTCCCCTACATTCGGGTTCCTGACCTTCGG
>CAUZQF010000090.1:0-8934 GCA_963581905.1 Dehalococcoidia bacterium | reverse complement strand
GATTGAGTCGCAGAGGGAGCGCATAATTCTGACGGGTGATGTTCCCAGCCCAATGAACCCGCCAGAGGGCTGTGTATTCCATACTCGCTGTCCGATCATGTCGGATGAGTGCAGGGTAGAGGTGCCCGAGCTTCGGGAGGTCAGTCCCGATCACTGGGTGTCATGTCTCAAGGTCGACAATTACGCAATCTCAAGAGCCTAGGGACTAATATAGGTAGGAATACAAAAGAGAAGGGCGACCTGGTTAGATGGGTCGCCCTTCTCTTATTTTACGAGTTTTGAATTGTTACACGGCGTGACTAGCTAGCTGCCAGTTGCTGCGCTTCCTCTTCCTTGCGTACTCTTTCGCGTCGGCGCTTCTCGCGCTCCCAGCCGCTCAGCGGAGGCTTGCCCGTGCCGATCTGCTTGTGCGTATAGCGGTCTTCCATGAAGGTCTTGCCCAGATGGGCTTCTACCTCTGCCAATACATCAACAGGAACGCTAACCTTGCGCCAACCGCACGTGATGCACATTGGGCTGTCAGCGATGGGCGTACCATAGTCGATTATGGCGCCACCACAACGCTGGCAAGCGTCTAGTTCAATCATTTCCTCGTTCATGTTCCAATCCCCTTGGTCCGCGGTATAAATTTTCTAAGACTTGGATGTGGAAGGCAGGCCATGGTTCCACCTCGTGTCGCGCTATCGTAAAGCGCAAAGGTCTTATCAAAAGTATGGACGTATGTATTTAAAGCTGAAACGCTATTTGGTTGCACCACGCAGCCTCCCCGGAAACGTTTAGGCTTCAGACTAAGCAGCGAGATATTCCTCAGCACACCAGCTTCTAGCCAGCCTAATTAGCTGCTCTATCATCTCCGGAACCGTAAACGCGTCGTCGTTGGCCAGCTGCAACTGCTCCAGCGTCAGGTCGTACGCTTCCTGAAGCTCTGCGGCAAAGCGCCCGGTGCCTTTCATGCCCAGCACGTGGGTGTTGAACCTGGTAAGCGGTAAGGCTATGCCTTCGTCCTTCGCCATCCATCCCATCAGGCAATGGTTGGTGGGCGTAACGTCGTCTCGTGTGTAATAGCCGGAGCACAGCTCATGCTTGTGCCGCTCCAGCAATGCTATAAGTTGTGGCAAGAAAGGCATTCTGGTCATACGCGCCATTCGTTAATTCCTTTCCGAAATGCGCCATGTTCTCTCAGAGATGATGCGAATGTGTAGGACGCCATCAATCAGGCGAGATTGCGCAAAAACTATTGCCCGATAAATCGACGGCTGACCTGCTTTGGGCATGGGCATGGGCATTCGCTCTTATCAATTAACCTTACGGCCATAGGTCGGCTGTAACCTGGCGGCACACTCACAATTCGCTGACATTTTTGCGCCTCTGGAACACTTATTGGAAAATATTTCGGACGCTTGGGTTGCATGCCTACCGACTTCACGCGGCAATTGTGATACATTAAGCGGAAGAAAATTACGACGCGGTCCTGAAGGCATCAGTTCTTTACAGGCCACGCATTGAGGGGTGAAACCATGGTTGATTACCAGCCAAACCAGGTGCTGGTTAACGAGGAATTCGACGTTATCGGCAAGCGACCCATTCGGCATGACGGTCTGGACAAAGTGACTGGCCGAGCACGCTATGGCGCTGATGTTCATATGTCCGGAATGCTGTTTGGCAAGGTACTCCGAAGCCCGCATCCGCACGCCGTCATTAAGTCCATCGACTATAGCCGCGCAATAGCTCTTCCTGGTGTCAAAGCCGTCATTACGGCAGCGGATTTCCCGGAGAGTTCCGCCGAGTTCGTGGACCAGGAAGAGGGCGCTGCCACTAACTTTGGCTTCTACAGCCGCAACATAATGGCGCGAGAGAAGGCCCTATACAAGGGCCACGCTGTTGCTGCATTGGCTGCTACGGACCAGCATCTGGCCGAGCAGGCGCTGGCCCTTATCGATGTGGAATACGAGATTCTTCCCCCTGTAATGAATGCTTTTGACGCTATGAAGTCGGACGCTCCGATTCTCCACGATCGGCTGCTCACCATGACCAGCCCGTCATTCAGGGCAGGCGCGTGGGGTGACGCTCAGAAGCCCACCAACGTGTCCAACCATTTCGAGTTCCGATCAGGAGACATAGACGAGGGCTTCGGCCAGGCGGACGTGATAGTTGAGCGTGAGTATCACACCAAGGCCGTTCACCAGGGATACATTGAGCCGCAGGCATCCACGGCTTTCTGGGGTGCCGACGACTATGTGACCATCTGGTGCAGCACCCAGCAACTCTTCGCCTTCCGCGACCACACTTCCATAGTGCTGGGTGTCCCGGTTTCCCGACTCAAAGTCATCCCCATGGAGATCGGTGGCGGCTTTGGCGGTAAGGGAATGAGCGGCCTTTACCTGGAGCCGCTGGTGGCCATGCTTTCGAAGAAGGCCGCAGCTCCGGTCAAGGTTAACCTGACTCGCCCAGAGGTGTTCGAGGGCACGGGGCCTACATCGGCTACCCATATCAAGGTAAAGATAGGCGCTTCTAAGGACGGGAAGATCACGGGAGTAAAGGCAGAGCTAGTCTACGAGGCAGGCGCATTCCCAGGCTCACCTGTGCCGACTGGTTGCCGCACGATGTTCGCTGCTTACACCATCTCCAACGCCCTAATAGAGGGATACGATGTGGTCGTAAATACGCAGAAGTCATCTGCTTACAGGGCGCCAGGTTCACCAGCCGCCGCCTACGCCGCAGAGTCAGCCATAGATGAGCTGGCAGAAAAGCTTGGCATCGACCCAATTGAGATTCGGCTGATAAACGGCGCGAAAGAGGGATCACGTCAGCCCACAGGGCCGGTTTTTAACAAGATTGGTAACATCGAGACCCTGGAGGCTGGCAAGAGCCATGCCCATTACAACACCTCCTTGGACGAGCCTGCGAAGGGAAAGCTTCGCGGAAGGGGCGTCGCCAGCGGGGCCTGGTTCAACGGCAGCGGCCCATCCAGCGCTGTGGCCAGCGTTAACCCGGACGGAACGGTAAGCCTCATCGAGGGCTCACCGGACATCGGTGGAAGCCGGGTCGTAATGGCTCAGCACGTCGCTGAGGTTCTGGGAATCCCTGTAGAGACGATCAAGCCAGCAGTGGTGGATACGGACTCCATAGGCTACTGCTCGGGCGCTGGCGGAAGCGGCGTCACGTTCAAGACGGGTAGGGCGTGCTACGAGGCGGCCCAGGATGTGAAGCGACAGGTGATTGAGCGAGCCGCCTTCATATGGGAAGTGGAGCCCGGCGACGTGGAGTATGACAACGGCACGATTCGCCACAAATCAGACAGCGAGCTCAGTATCACGTTCCAAGCTCTTGCTCCCAGGTTGAACGGCACTGGCGGGCCTATCGTTGGCCGCGCTACCGTAAACCCTGGCGGAGTCGGCAACGCTTTTGCGCTGCACATGGTTGATGTCGAGGTGGACGCCGAAACTGGCAAGGTAGAGATCCTCCGCTTCACCGCTGTCCAAGATGTCGGAAAGGCCATTCACCCTAGTTATGTGGAGGGCCAGTTGCAGGGTGGTGCAGTACAAGGCATCGGCTGGGCGCTGAACGAAGAGTACTTCTTCAACGACAAGGGCACACTCATGAATACGTCGTTCCTGGACTACCGTATGCCTACTTCCCTGGACCTGCCGATGATCGACACCGTCATAGTGGAAGTGGCCAACCCGGGTCACCCATTTGGAGTGCGCGGAGTAGGGGAGGCTTGTATTGTGCCAACCATGGGTGCGGTTTCCAACGCTATATCCCACGCCATCGGTGTCCGAATGACGGAGCTGCCCATGACGCCTGCCAAGATTGTGGCTGCCATGGCTAGCAAATAATTCGACCGACAACGTATTAGAAATCCATATAAGGGACGTCCAACTGGGCGTCCCTTATTTTTTGCTCTTCGCCAGTTGACACCGCCTACCGCTCGTTAGTACCCTTCCTCCACTACGCAAGCCCGCCGTGCGCGGGCTACATGAGGAGGAAACAAATGGCTTTAGAAGGATTAACTTCGCAGACTATTCAAATAGCGGGCAACAACGGAGATATGATCGACGCATACGTTGCGCAGCCTCTCGGTGATGGCCCCTTCCCAGGTATGTTCGTGATTCATCACATGCCTGGTTGGGATGAGTGGACCAGAGAAGTAGTGAACAAGTTTGCTCTACATGGTTACCTAGTTGTATCCCCTAACTTGCATCACAGGATGGGGCCCGGCGCGCTTGACGACGTGATGGCGGCGGTTCGCACATCTGGTGGCATGGATGACGCCCAGGTTATTGGTGATATGAACGGTGGTATTGCCTACCTGCGGGCACTCTCCAACCACAACGGCAAGGTCGGCTGCATTGGCTTCTGCTCCGGTGGACGCCAGGCCTACATGGCAGCTGCAAAGGCCACTGGTCTGGATGCAGCGGTAGACTGCTGGGGCGGCAACGTCGTGATGGCAGCGGACGCCCTGAACGATAAGCAGCCAGTGGCTCCTATCGATATGACATCTGAGATCAAAGTACCTCTGTTGGGTATCTTTGGTAACGAAGATCAAGCGCCTACGCCCGAGCAGGTGGACCAGAGCGAAGAGGCCCTGAAGGCTGCCGGCAAGGACTATGAGTTCCATCGCTACGACGGCGCAGGCCACGGATTCTTCGCGGCCCACAGGCCTAGCTATCGCGTTGAGCAGACGTTGGACGCTTATCAGAAGGTGTTCGCATTCCTAGGCAAGCGCCTTTCGTAAACGGCCTGTACATCTTGCAATCATGATTAATTGATTGGGAAATAGCTGGTTCGTACCACGTTTTTCTAACGGCATATTCAGGAGATGAAAAATATGTGCAATTACATGCTAGAGACGGCCAAGATTACCGGCAGTGGTAAGGCCCCAAAGGGCTGGATACCGTTGACGGAGGCCCGTGTCTACTTCGACCATCCATTTCACACGATGGCTGACCACACCGTGAACATCGACTTTGTTGATGAGAACCAAGGTGTTGATGCTCGTGTGGCAGTGGAGCTAACAGCGGATTCGGCCCGCGCCCTTATCGAGAAGCTGGAGGCCGCACTAAAGTTCGGCGAAGAAGCGAAACTAGTCTAGTTGGGATTTACTACCCCCTCTCTAGTTTTCCAGAAAATTCAGCGCCAGTTTTCGGCGTTGTCTTGGGGCTGATAGCCTATTAGCTTCTCCGAATTGGAGATGTCCCAGAAGCGCCAGGTGTTGTTGGAGACACCGTAAAATATACCGAACTCAAGCTCATCAGGGGCCTGGATGCACATGTCAACAAGGTGCACCAGGTCTCTGTGCGTTAGCAGTGTGGCGAAGTGGCGCGGCGACTGCGGCCTGCTGTCGCTGTTTAGCGTTCCGATGCGCAGGCATATGACGGACAGTCCGAACTCGTCTGAGAAATACCTACCCGCAGCCTCTCCAAAAGCCTTAACGATGCCGTAAGGTCCGTCTGGCCGCACGGGCCACGTCGTCTCAATGCGAGGGATGCTCTGTGGGTCGAGGCCATCGTAGCGCCCGGCCACGATATTCGAGAACGGTGAGTCGTTTTCGTACATGCCAGTGGCGTGGTTGGAGCTGGCGAAGATCACGCGCTTCACACCCGCCTCGCTGGCAGCCTGAAGTGCGTTGTACGTGCACCGGACGTTATTCTCGTAAGCAGTCTCCCAAGGAATCTTATCGCTGGGGCTAGACGCCAGGTCTATCACAACGTCCTTGCCCTCGAATGCTGGCTGGATGCTGTCCAGGTCAGTAGAGTCGCCCACCAGCATATCGAAGCCCTCGATAATATGCCTGTCTACGCCGCTAAGCTGGTACTTGTCACCGAGGCCTTCACGCAACACTCCGCCGATGAGTCCGGATGCGCCCGTTATGAGAACCTTCTTTTTTTCGTCGGCCATGTTTATACTCCGAGTAGCAGTTCATTAAGAACTGTAAAAAGTCTGTTTAGTGAGATTATAATAGAACCCGATTAAAGACGGAAGAAACGTAAAAACGTGTGAGTGCATGCAGGGCGATTCGTCGGAAAATCTCATTCGCTAGCCTCATGCCCTCAGCCCGTTATACAAAAGGGGAACTGCTAACCCCCATGCCCTTAGCCTATTATTCAAAAGCAAAAGGAGGCGAGAATGTATCAGCTAGAAGTGTTAAACCCAGTCGCGCCTGTGTTGGGAGAAGTTGAGTCCACACCCCTGGCACCACGACCTTCCAGCTTGGAGGGCAAGACCATAGGTCTGGTCTGGAATGGCAAGGCCAACGGCGACGTCGCGCTACGCAGGGCAGGGGAAATCCTGCAAGAGAAGATTCCCGGCGTCACTGTAAAGTTCTACAGCGGCGCTCTGCCAACGCCCGAGTTCATTATGGACAAGGCCAAGCAGGAGGTTGATGTAGCTATTGGCTGCACTGCCGATTGAGGGTCATGCACGTCGTGGATGATCCACGACATGGTCTCTTTGGAGAAGGCTGGAGTTCCCACTGCGACGATTCTTTCCGAGGGCTTCCAGGACGACGCATTCGCCAGCGCCAAGGCCTTTGGAATGGGCGATATCAAGTTCGCCGTCGTGCCCAAGGTGTACAACAACATCACGGTTGAGGAAACCCTAGCTCAAACTGATCCCGCTATGGATGAAATCATTAGGATACTTACGACAACTGTGGATGGCCTCGCCCACGAGGAGACCGTCCTTGACGCTAAGGACGGCAAGACAAGCGAGACCTTCGAGGGCGAAGACCAATTTGGCGCAGCAGACGCCTTTAACGCGGCATTCATGGACCGTGACTGGGGCGACGGATTCCCTCTGATTCCTCCGACGCCAGAGCGTGTCGAGAAAATGCTGGCGGGCACCAGTCTGGGGCCAGATGAGCTGGTCTGCCTTCTGCCTCCGGGAACGGGATACGCCACCGTTCGCAAGATCGCGATCAACGCAGTCATGGCTGGCTGTAAGCCGGAGCATCTGCCTGTACTCATGGCCGGTGCCCGCGCATTGTCTAGCATTGACCCGCAGGACGCTCGTGGTTGGCTCATGTCGACCAGCGCTCACGCACCGCTATGGATGGTGAACGGGCCTATTGCCAAAGAGCTGGGCATTAACTCCGGCAGGGCAACGCTCGGCCCGGGCAAGCGATCTCAGGTGAACATCACCATCGGTCGCGGCTTTCTGCTCATGCTGAAGAACGTAGGGCACTGGTACACGGGCCATCTGGACATGGATACTATTGGCACTACCAGGAAGTTCCCGACGCTTATTGCGGAGAACGAGGAAGACTCACCGTGGGAGCCGTTCCACGTGGAGCAGGGATTCCGACGCGACGCCAGCACGGTGACGGTGTTCGGCACCAGGGCTGAGATGGACGTGGGGGACCAGGGCAACAGCACAGGGCCTGGTATTCTTCGCACCATTGCCTACGCGGGCAACATGGGCGGAGGCGAGCACATCGCCAACCTCCACGGCGAATATGACGACCGTCCTCGTGGCGGTAAGCTTATGCTGATTGCGCCGGCTCACGCCAACCCGATCTTCAACGATGGCTTTACCAAGAAGGCTGCCAAGAGCTTCATACATGCACATAGCAAGAGGCCAGCGCGGGAGTTGATCAATAACTTCCAGGTTCTGGAGAAGGTCAAGTGGGGCTGGAAGTGGCTGTACGACCTCAGTCCGTTCGAGCAGGAGAGGACTTTGCTGCACACCCACGAAACGCCAGACCGCTACTGGCTAGTGTGTGTGGGTGCCAATGACCGCGCCAAGGACCTGATATTCGCGGCGTCCACTCCTGGTACAGCCGAGATCGAGCACAGGACCTCTGTGAACGGCACCGCCTAGCCCAAAGTTAAGTCGACTGAAAGCAAAGAAGCCTCCCCAATCAAAGGGAGGCTTCTTTGCTTATTGGATTCTTAAATTAGAGACTACTTAGGCCGTAAGGTGGTTCATCACCAGGTCCATGATGGCTTTGGTTGTGCGCTCCACATCGTACTTGGGGCTTGTCATGATGCTGTGGACTCCGGCAGTCAGGCGGAAGATGAGCTGGGTTTGCGCTTCGATGTCCAGGTCCTGACGGAACTTGCCTGCGAGAACGCCCTGCTCAAGGATGTGGCGAAGGTGGTTTTCCAAAGAAGAGACGGATCTGATATCTGGTCCCGCAGCTTCGCGCCTACGGCAGACTCAACGCCTGTGGGGTATTGCCGCTTCTCACAGGACTGGAGGGACGTGACGATGTAGACGAATAGCTGCTCCAGCGGGTTTTCGAGGGATTCTGTCTTCTCGCGTATCTCCTGGTAGAGCATATCGGCTTCCTGCTCCATCCAGGCTCCTAGGACGCTCTCAAGGTCCGGGAAGTAGTTGTACAAGGTTTGCCTGGACACCTTGGCGGACGTGGAAAGCTCGCTCATCGATACGTTGGAAACGCCTTTTTCGGAAACCAGTTCCAACATGGCGTCGATTATGTATTGGCGCACCACATGCTTATGACCGGCAATGAACTGGTCCCAGACGCTGTTCATATCATTCTCCGACCGATATTAGGGCGAATACGGCTAGGGACAGTGATGCGAGGTCTTTGTCTTCCGCTATTACTACGTATCAATGACCTGCCTGAATCTGTCCGCATTAATTAGACACATTGTAAAAATTTACACGCGCGTATTGTTGGAAAGCTTGAAATCGAAGTTGAAGGACCGAGAGTCAGGGTGCGCAGAGGGGACTTTCATGCCTACGGGCGGAACTTGCTCGGGTCTGCTGCCCGCCTTGCCAGACTCAGCCAGCCTTTACTTCTTTACCGCCAGGACTAGGGTGCTGCTTGAAGTGAAGCGGCCAGGATCTGAGCCGGGATGGTGTGGGAGGCATTATTTGGCCGAACATGGCCGTGTGGCTCATCTGAGGAGGCCATGTTCGGGGCTTCGTCGTGATCGATCACTTTCGCGATCTCGACTTCAACTC
>CAUZQF010000089.1:0-9192 GCA_963581905.1 Dehalococcoidia bacterium | reverse complement strand
GACGCCCTGGATATGGCCCTGGACGACCTTTACGCCTCGAACTTCCATCTGCCAGAGGAGGCCGCCCAATAGACGCCGGTAACTGGAAAACCATCGGCCACGAGAAGGCCATAGACCTCCTGACCAGGGCATCACTTGGAGGGCAGGTGTCCCACGCCTACCTATTCAGTGGTCCTCGGCAGATAGGCAAGATGGCACTGGCTATGGATTTGGCACGCCTGCTGAACTGCGTTGACGACGAGCCTCCTTGTGGTCAGTGCGGCCCATGCCACCGCGTAAACGAGTCACTGCATACCGACGTGAGAATCCTGGAAGTCGGCGGAACGGGACGCGAGGGGCGAAGCCGGACCGCAATCAGCATTGACCAGATTCGCGAAGTGCAGAAAGAGGCCAGCCTTAAGCCCTATGAGGGGAATTACAGGGTATTCATAATCGATGGCGCTGAGCAGCTTACCGAAGAAGCCGCCAACGCCTTGCTCAAGATCCTGGAAGAGCCGCCTGAAGAGGTCGTATTCATCCTGCTAACCTCCGACTCCGGCGCACTTATTCCCACGATCATTTCCCGGTGCCAACGAGTGGAGCTTCGTCCCGTATCCCTAACTCTGATCGCCGATGAGCTTGTGAGGCGTTTCGACCCCAACCGTGAAGCCGCTGAAGAGGTCGCGCGAATGTCCGGAGGGAAGCCAGGCTGGGCGATAGAGGCCTTTGAAGACCCGGAAATACTTGAACGCCGCGCATCGCAGCTAGATACCGTTGAGGTGACACTTCGGCAAAGCCTCGAAGGTCGTTTTGGCTATGCCGAGAGACTGAGCACGTCGTTTGCACGAAACAGGGACGCAGTAATGGCCGAGCTAGGCCTCATGGTAGAGTGGTGGCGCGACGTACTGGTGGTCAGCCAGGGCAAGACCGACCTTGTGACCAACCTTTCGCGCCTGGACACGCTGAAGAATGTGGCAAGTGGCCTATCAACAGAGTCCGCCGCTTCCGCGATCAAAACGATACAGGCGACGATGAGCCACCTTGAGCGCAACGCCAATCCCAGGCTGGCCTTGGATAATCTAATGCTCGAATTGCCAAGCATAAACTAGGAGACCCACAAGAAAATATGTCTATGTCCTCATCGATATCCAACATGGTCGGCGTGAGATTTCGCCCGTCCGACAAGATGCAGTATTTCGACAGCTCTGGAATCGAACTGGAAGCCGGTGACAGGGTGCTGGTTCAAACGCCCGAAGGGGTACGAGAGGGAGTGATAGCCATTGCTCCAGGTCATGTGGTTTTCTCCGACTTGAGAGGGCCTATGGACGCCGTCATTCAGAGAGCGGACGACTAAAGCTTCTCTAATTACTTGTAGAAATAATAAGGGGCGAACCACATGCTGGTTCGCCCCTTTGTTTTGACTGCTGACTAACCAATATTAGTCTTACTTTTTCTTGTCATTTCCAGTGCCATTCTTACCGCTAGGGAAAGCATCATTGGCCTCTGGCTTTGCGTCGGACCCATTGTCGCCCAGATCGCTAACGCATGCAATGGATGCCACTGCGTCGCCAGGCTGAGGCTTGAAGATCGTAACGCCCTGGGTAGATCGGCCCATGCTGGAGATTTCTGATAGGCTGGTCCGCAACACCTGCGCCTGCTCCGAAACGACGTAAACCTCTTTGCTCTCGTCTACGATCTCAGCGGCTGCCACAGGTCCAGTCTTAGGGCGAATGTTGAAAGTCTTGATGCCCTTGCCGCCACGACCCTGCCGTCGATACTCATCGGTACGCGTCAGCTTTCCAAATCCTAGACGGCTAATTACCAGCAGCCGACTTTCGCTGTCGGGCTTGATAATGCTCATTGCCACCAACCGGTCCTTGGCATTAAGCACCATGCCCTTGAGGCCGCCAGCCGCTCGCTGCCGGGGTGTGACGTCCGACACCGGGTATCTGATGGACATACCCTGCTCGGAGACCATGATGACGTCGTCCTCTTCCTTGGCAAATCGAACGCTCACCAGCTCGTCGTCAGAGCGAAGGTTCATGGTTATGATGCCCGATGGCCTGATGTTGGACATGTCTCGCAGGGCAATTCGCTTGACGCTGCCCTTCTTGGTGCCCAGTACGAAGAATGTATCTTCCTCTTCCAGGTCCTTAACGCCCACCAACGCGCTCACCTGCTCGTTGTCAGACAGTTGAATGACATTTACCAGAGGCACACCTCGCGTATTGCGAGAGGTGTCAGGCCTTAGCTCGTAGGCCGTCAGCTTCAGCACCCTGCCACGGTTGGTAAAGAACAGTAAAGTTTCGTGAGTATCCACGACCAGAATATGGTGGACCGGATCGTCGTCGCGAGTGTTCATGCTGACGACGCCGCGCCCGCCTCGGTGCTGGCTGCGGTACGTGTCTGCGGAGATGCGTTTCACGTAGCCGCCCTTGCTAAGGGTAACCACGATCTGCTCATGGGCCTCCAGCTCTTCGCGGCTGATGTCGTGATCATCCAGGCTAATATCAGTCCGCCGCTTACTACCGTACTTTTTCTTAATTTCCTGAGTTTCTTCTTTGACCACCCCCATGACTTTCACATCATCGGTCAGAAGCTCTTCCAGGCCCTGGATGGTCACCTGCAATTCCTGATATTCGGTCTCCAGCCTCTCCCGCTCAAGCGAGGATATGCGGCGCAACTGCATGTCCAATATGGCTTGGGCCTGAGGCTGGTCCAGAGTAAACTCAGTCATGAGGCCATTACGAGCAGCCTCAGTATCCGCCGAAGCACGAATCAGAGCTATGATGGCGTCCAGGTTATTGACGGCGATGCGCAGTCCAGCAAGGATGTGTGCTCGCTCCCTGGCTCTTGCCAGCTCATACTCTGCCCTACGCCTAACGACGATGCGGCGGAAATCCACAAACTCCTGAAGAGCGTGCTTGAGGGTAATTATGCGAGGCATCCCCCCTACCAGCGCCAACATATTTGCGGAGAAGCTGCTCTGCATGGGAGTTAGCTTGTAGAGGTTGTTCAGGATGACCATGGGCTGCGTGCCACTGCGAAGCTCGATAACCACGCGCATGCCGTCCCGGTCCGACTCGTCGCGAATCTCGGATATGCCTTCAAGTCGCTTGTCCTTGGCCAGCGTGGCGATCTTCTCCACCATGGTCGCCTTGTTGACCTGATAGGGAAGCTCCGTGACGATGATGTGCATACGGTTGCCGCGTTCCATAGGCTCGATTTCAGCCTTAGCACGCACGATGATCTGGCCGCGACCCGTCATATAGGCGTTTCGTATGCCCTCGCGCCCCATAATCGTAGCGCCAGTTGGAAAGTCGGGCCCCTTCACTATCTTCATCAGGTCTTCGACAGATGTGTCTGGGCTATCAACCAGTTGAATGACCGCATCACAGATCTCAGTGGGATTGTGCGGTGGTATGTTGGTGGCCATGCCCACGGCGATGCCGGATGCACCGTTGATCAGCAGGTTGGGCAGTCTGGCCGGCAGTACGGTTGGCTCTCGCAGGGAGGCATCGAAATTCTCGGCGAAGTCCACCGTGTCCTGCTCGATGTTGACCAGCATCTCCTCGGCTACTGCGGCGAGACGGGCCTCGGTGTAGCGCATGGCCGCAGGAGGGTCATTGTCCACGCTACCGAAGTTGCCCTGCCCGTCCACCAGCGGCTGCCGCATGCTGAAGTCCTGCGCCATTCGTACCATGGCGTCGTAGACAGAGCCGTCGCCGTGAGGGTGATACTTTCCGAGTACCTCGCCTACCAGTCGCGCACTCTTCTTGTAGGCAGTGTTGGGACGCATGCCCAGACCGTCCATGGCGTACAGTATTCGCCTCTGCACAGGCTTAAGGCCGTCCCGAACGTCTGGTAGCGCCCTCGAGACTATCACGCTCATCGCATAGTCGAGATACGACGTGCGCATCTCTTCTTCGATATTAGTGGGCTTGATAAATCCGAATTCTGTCTTTGTGGTCACCATATACAAATCTCCCGGGAAAACTCGTGGTGTATTAGGGCAAAACCATATTTACGGGGGGGGGAAATTAGCTAACATTAATGGGGAGCGAAATGCTCCCCCTCGGGATTTTCTGAGGTGGTTACGTCGTGGGTATCGAGGATGGGCTTTTTAACTGAAGTTTTCAGCATCCGTTTCAATGAATCCGAACTTTTTAGGAACATTCGTCCTACGCTTAAATCCTAGCAGATTAGGCCATTATTTGCCAGGCGAAGAATACCCTATTTACTCCGCTTTAGTGGCGTGCAGACGCTCTGCAGCCCTCTCGACCAGCGATTGCATCAGCCTGTCGAAATGCGGGGGTATTTCCAGCCTAAGCTCGGGTCGAAACTGCACTCCGATTACCCATCGGTGGCGGGGACTTTCCAGCGCCTCGATGACGCCATCGTCCCTGCCATACGCCGAAGCCAATAACAGGCCGGATTTCTGGGCTTCTCTCGCGCCATACCGGTGCCGGCTGTTCACCCGCACGAAGCCTCCTGAGCCCACAACGGCGGCGAGCTTGCTGCCTGGCGACATGTAGAGGTGATGATATTTCGAACGCTCTTCACCATCTTCGTCGTCCGCATGGTGTTCTTCGACCACCTCGGCGACGGAACCGCCTTGGGCGACATTAAGTACCTGAAAGCCTCGTCCAATGGCGTAAACGGGCATATCGACGTCCAGAGCGGCACGCATTAGGCCTACTTCCGCGGCCAAAACCGACGACTCTGTCAGGTCTTCAGGCGTCACTTCCTGGCTATGGGGATAAAACAGAGCTCCTGCTTTTTCCAGGACCTCCGAAATATCGCAATCGAGAGGGGAAATCACCCACGGCTGACCTCCCGCCCTATTCACGGCCTCCAGCGCTAGCTGCGATGGCTCGTCTTCACTTACAACACCGATTACTGGACCTGTCATTCCGCAGCCTCGCATTTATGAAAATTATGAAAATTGGGTTTCCTGCGCTCCCTGAAGGCCAGTAGAGCCTCCTGGTGCGCCTCGGTGCCTTGCGACTCCCGAAAGGTGTCACGCTCGTGCCTGACCACCAGCGAAAGGTCTCGCTCCATGTAGTTCTCGTGCATCAAGCTCTTTATCTTACGAAGCTGCCAGTCCGGGTTCTCGGCAATCTGCTGCGCCAACTCGACGGCCTTTGCTAGCATTTCCTTGGGCGGATAAACGTAGTTAACCAGACCTGCAGCCAACGCCTCCTGCGCCTCTATGAAGCGGGCGGTGAGCATGAACTCCATCGCCTTACCCATGCCGATCAGCTGGGGCAGGTAGTGGGTGCTGCCGTACTCCGGAGTGAGGCCTATGGCCGCGAACCTGAAGGAGAATCGCGCTTCTGAAGATGCCACCCGCATGTCGCAGGGCAGCGTGAAGGTCACGCCCAGTCCAACGGCGACGCCATTTATCGCGCAAACGATGGGTTTGGAGTCCAGCACCAGTTCAAGCCATTCGACGTCAGCGGGCAACAAGGGCACCTCGTTTAGCCCATTGTGGACAGCCGCCTCAAATTTCGCGATGTCTGCACCAGAGCAGAAACCACGTCCGGCACCGGTGATAACGATAGCTCCAACCGACTCGTCATCGTTCCATTCGCGGACCTGATCGATCTTTTCCCTCTGCATTTCATTGGACATTGGGTTCAGTCGGTCCGGCTGATTTAGGGTGATAATGCCGACCCTACCACGGACCTCAGTCAGTATGTTTTCATGCGTCATGGGCAGAACTTTCTTGCATTCAATTCTGGGAGTCCTCAGACCCATCAATGCCGGTGTAAGCCTGCTCATGATATCACATACGCCCATGCCGCGGGCCCTTGCGTTGTCCAAGATTCTCCCGACGTGTAGCATAGGGCGAACCATCTTTCGAAGAGGCCATTTATGAAGATCACGAACGTCCAGGCAGTCTACCCAAAGTACAAACACGTCGTTCCGTCGTGGCGAACGCAGTTTTGGCAAATCGTCGTGCGCGTGGAGACAGACGCGGACGTGACCGGTCTGGGCTATGGCGGCGGTGGCATGGCGGGTGTCGAAATCATCAACGGCCACTTCAGAGAGCTGCTTATTGGACAAGATGTCAACGGGGTTGACGATGTGACGGCCATCTGGGACCAACTTTACGACGCATCCATGCCATATGGCCGAAAAGGGCTGGCTATCATGGCTCTCAGCGGAATCGATTTAGCCCTTTACGACCTGCTGGGCAAGGCAGAGAGTAAGCCTGTTTACGAGGTCCTTGGCGGCGCCCGACGAGAGCGTCACAGGGCCTACGCAACGGGCCAGGATAGCCAACTTTATGCCGATTTGGGCTATACGGGCCACAAATTTGGCCACCGCTGGACGGGGAAGGAGTCGGACTACGACTCTGCGGACGCCCATGCCACAAAGGCGCGAGAGCTCTTCGGCCCGGACGCCATGATTGCAGTCGACGTGTACATGTCGTGGGACGCTAACGTTACTATGGAGATGCACAAACGACTGGCGAGACACAACCTGTACTGGTACGAAGATGTGTTAACGCCCGACAACCTCGAAGGCCAGGCGGCACTACGCGGCCAGGTAAACGATACATTGATTGCGGGCGGCGAGCACGAATTCACTCACGTCGGTTTTGGCGACATCGCCAAGGCGGGTGCGCTGGACCTGTGGCAGCCGGACATCACATGGTGCGGCGGCATCACTGCAGGGCTGCGAATCGTGGAGATGGCCAACAAGCTGGGAATCCCTGTGTCACCACATAGAGGCGGTGAGGTGTGGGGTCTTCACCTGCTGACCGCCACAGACTGCGCCGACCTGGCCGAGTTCCATTCGGACCACATTCGGGAGGAGCGCGACATCCTCTGGCTTAACGAGCCTGCGCCTGTGGACGGCTTCATCTCGCCAACCGATGCACCCGGCTTCGGCGTGGAATTGAATGAGGCCATGCTGTAAGCCAGTCTATTTCCATATAAATAATCCTGACAGTGCTAACGCGAAATCGCAGACTTGCACATGTTCACTTTTTCGCGCGATCCAAACCTGCTCGCCACCATACCGAAAAGGCCCGCGTTGGAAGTCGCCGTACAGGGCTTTTACATCGAATCCGCATAATCTCAGCAGGTACTACATCTCGTAACGATAGGCGTGGCGGTAGACCAGCGGCGTGTACCTTCGCGACAACACGACCCCTTCGCCGTCGATCTCCTCGAAAATGCGGTCTTCTGAATGAACCTGAGTCTCAGGGTCGTAGCTAATAGAATTCCATACGACGACACTATTGCCATTGTCCGGCCGAATAACGTCCGCCATCTTTTGCAGAGGTGGCTCAGGATAAGTCTGTTCCCTAACAATGGTTACCAGTTGAGGGTCACTATTGTTGATAATCAAATAAACCCCATCAAAAAGGTGCTCCCGAACTCTATGCAACGCCTGCATCTGATCTTCTGGCGTCACTAGATGTGTGAACGCTCGATATGGAATCGTGACGAGATTGAACTGCCGGTGCAATGCGAAGGAACGCATATCACCCTGTGCCAGTTCGATGTGATTTCGAGTAGACTGACTTAGACTGGCTACTTTTGCACTAACCAGTTCTAACGAACACTGATACCGATTGCCCAAGCTCCAGAACTGGAGAGCCAGCCTTCACCACCTCGTCCACGTAGAGCAATACGTCTCCGGCAAGGCCTGGGGCGAACTGGTCGTAAAGGTCGGCGTCTACGCCATACCATTCCGGCCTCTGGCTAACCTTCATTTAGTGCCCACTTGTTGAAAGACGCGTCTGGCTTCACTCTTCGCCGTCGCCTCCTGCGGGCACTTCGCCTTCGTCCTTCATCAGCTCTCGCATGAGGCAGGTGGCGAAAGAGCCCTTGGGCAGCGTAAAGGAGACTATGTAGCCGTCTTCAGTCGGCGACAGACCTACGTCGTCTAGCTTTACGCGGCTGGCCCGCCTGGCTCCATGCGCCGCACGAAAGTCTTGCCACTCCAAATCCAGTTCAGAGAGAACACCAGCCTCGATCTCGCCTGCATCGCCCGCGCTCGGCTTAACCTTCTTGCCGAACATAGGCAGCACAGCGCTGATCTCCAAGGCCTGGGCGCGTACAGACTCCGCATCGGAGTCATCGACTATGAACATGCCGCCAGTCTCATGCTTCTGCGCCATGTCCCCAGAGATTATGCTCTCGTAGGAGCCGCCTTCCATGCGCAGCTTGAGCAGCGTGTTAAAGATATGCGACTGCAAAGCAGACTGGTAGAACTTATACATTCGGCGTCCACCAGGCACCTTCTCGCCGCGTATTATGCGCACGGCGTCCAAGGCGTTGGTGTTGAAGTGGCCGAACCTCTGCGGTCCGAAGTAGTTCGGAAGGCCAACCGCTTGCAGATGCTCAATAACAGCCTCTACTTTGGGTTGCCAATCTTCGACAGGATCACGCACTCGAAGCTCAAAGGTGTTACCGCGCAGATGCCCCAGACCCAGCTTGTTGCGGTGCCGAGAGGTCTCCAGTACCTGCACGCCGTCCATGTCGGCCAGCGTCTCCAGTTGGGAGGCATACTCCTCGTGGACGCTTAGCCACTGGCGCGTGACGGCGTACTTGTCTTTCTGGCCAGCGAATCCAACGTCGCGCTCGGGAACGCCTTGCCGTTGGAGGTGCCTCACCAGGTCCATAGTCGCAAGGCCGCGCTTCTCGACGTGGACGTAGACGTGGTCTCCTGCACCAGACGGCAGATAGCTAGGGATTTCCGCGACTACGAAGTCCTCCATTTCGGAGCGAATTCGGCCGCCAGTGCCTGGCAGGTGGGCGGTTGCGGCGGGCAAGTCTTGCCAGTCGAACCTGAGCTTCGTGGAATCATTGTCTGTGGTCGGTGTAGAGTCGGTTGTCACCAGTGCCTCTTCAGGGGGCGATTTTGGCTATGGCGACACCTACTTTACCATATAGGTCCACACGTTGTGGTACATGTCCGGCTCGCCGATGGGAAGGGCTTTGAACGTCTTCGTCACGCTGACCCGCTGCCACATCTCGGAGAACTCCAGGTCATCCTGCTTCTCTCTGAAGCCGCGTTCCATGTACACGTCTTGCCGAAGCATGAATATGACCTTACCGCCAGGCCTGGTCACCCGCACGAACTCCTCTAGAGCCTCTGCATTTGCGTGTCCCACGGTCAATACACCGACGCAGATGGTCGCGTCGAAGTTATTGGTCGGGTAGTCCAGTGGCTCGCCCATAACCATCTGGTGCA
>CAUZQF010000088.1:0-9229 GCA_963581905.1 Dehalococcoidia bacterium | reverse complement strand
GCAAGAACGCTGGCCATGTTGATATTGGCGTCGGAATTGCTCGATGCCTCTCGGCGCATGGCCTGGGCATCTGTAATATCGACTTCCAGGTGATAAGTGAGCTGTGCCGTCTTCGACAGGCTGTCACGCATATTGCTTGCGATGGCCCTGCGAATGCCTTGTAGCGGCACAATCTGAGTCGGCTCTGGCAGTCCAGGCATGGCAGTTGGGGCCTGACTCGCCCCGGATGAGGCTGCGGCGGCTGGCTGGCTTTCGTGAAACGCCCGAACGTCGGCGTCCACTACTCGCCCTCGTGGCCCCGTTGGCGTGACCTGTGCTATGTCGACACCAAGACTGGCTGCAAGTCGCCGAGCACCCGGAGTAGACGGAACGACATCGTCGGCGGCCTGACGAGCGGGAGTGGCGCGGGCGGGAGTAGGGGCAACGGCCACAACAGCGGAGGCAGGAGCTTGCGCCTCAGGTGGTGCCTCGCCCTCCTCCAGGAGGTAAGCCATCACACCGTCCACGTCTACGGTGGCACCCTCTTCTACGGCCCAGTGAAGAATACCAGCACTGGTCGCTTCGAGCTCGTAGTTGAGTTTTTCTGACTCTATCTCTGCCAGGACCTCGCCCTGTTCGACATGCTCGCCGCTGGGCTTCGTCCACTTGGCAACAAGGCCCTCGGTCATGAAATCGCCCAGCCGGGGCATCACTATAGGAATTGCCATATCAGGTCGGTCTCCTACTGCAGGACTTCGAGAGCGGCTGCGACAACCTGCTCTTTAGTTGGCACGAACAGCGCCTCCAGTGGCATGCTGTATGGGACCAGCGTGTGTGGCGGATTAATGCGCTTGGGTGGTGCGTCAAGATAGTCGAAAGCTTGCTCGGCCACCAGTGCCGCTACGTCGGAAGCGATGCTGCAACGCGGGTAGTCCTCGTCAACGATGATTATCTTCCTGGTCTTCTTGACCGACTCCAGAATGGCCTCGTCGTCCATGGGTGAAAGCGACAGTAGGTCCACAACCTCAGCAGAGTAGCCTAGCGCGGCCAACTCTTCGGCGGCCTGCAGGCAGACTCGGGTGGTGTAGCTCATGCCAACCAGTGTGATGTCCGTACCTTCTCTGGCGATGTCAGCCTTTCCAATAGGAATGGTGTAGTCGCCCTCGGGCACATCCACATCGAACCGAACTCCCATTAGCTGCCGGTTGTTGCAGATGATGACTGGGTCGTCATCTCGGATGGCCGCCGCATACAGTCCCTTAACGTTGTAGGGATTCGAAGGCACAACGACTTTCAATCCGGGGTAGTGGGTAAAAACAGAGTAAACGGTCTCCGAGTGCTGAGCAGCGGAGTTTGTGCCAGCGCCAGTGCCCGTCATGATGGTCAACGGCACGTTAACCTTACCGCCGAACATGTAGTGAATCTTGGAGGCGTTGTTCAGTATCTGGTCACCGCAGACTCCCAAGAAGCCTACGTACATCAGGTCGACGACGGGACGAAGGCCTGTTGCCGCCGCGCCAACGCCTGCGCCCATGAACCCTGCCTCCGCAATAGGCGTATCGCGGATGCGCTCCCGGCCAAACTGACCAATCAGGCCTTTGGTAAGCCTCATCGGGCCACCCCAGGCATCCTGATAGTCCTCGCGCTCTCCACCACCAGCGATGTCCTCGCCCATGATGATCACGGTCTCGTCCCGCTCCATTTCCAGTCGAAGTGCCTCGTTAACCGCCTGAATATAAGAAAGCTGTCTAACGCCTGGCGTCTGTACCATGGGGAATCTCCTCGTTGTTAGTTAATAGTTCTTAGTTATAAGTTCTTAGCTTTGAATATCGACACCTAAAGTGACTAGTCGATAAGATCAAGACTAACTACTAATAACTAATTACCGAGAACTTATAGCTACGGATACGATACGTATACGTCGGTTGTAAGCTCGGACGGATCAGGGAATGGGCTGTCGTTGGCGAACTTGGTTGCCTCGCCGATGGCGATTAACACCCTTTCGTCTATAGTCTTCAGATCGCTCTCGGTGGCAAAGCCCGCATCCAAGAGATGTTCTTCCATCCTCTTAATGCAGTCTCGGCCCTTGTAGTAGTCTTCCTCTTCCTTAGTCCTGTAGCCCAGAGGGTCGTCTGCCCCCATGTGGCCCATATATCGATAGGTCTGTGCCTCAATGAGAGTAGGCCCCTCACCAGCCCTGGCCCTGGCAATGGCCTCGCGGGCAACCTCGAACATTTCAAGAGCGGACTGGCCGTCCACAACCACGCCCGGCATGGCATATCCTGCTGCGCGGTTTGCGATGGACCCGCCAGCGACCGAATACTCAAATGGTGTCGATTCGGCGTAGCGGTTGTTCTCACAAACGAAGAGCACCGGCAGTTTCCAGATGCTTGCCAGATTCATGGCCTCGTGCAGGCTGCCCTGACTGGAAGCGCCGTCTCCAAAAAAGACAACGCTGACCTGGTCGGTGCCGCGGACCTTGGCGCTGAGAGCTACGCCGGTGGCGACGGGAATGTTGGAGCCGACCACACCGTTGGCGCCCAGCATGCCTTTGCGAATATCCGCAATGTGCATAGTGCCGCCCTTGCCTTTGTTGGTGCCGGTGGCCTTGCCCAGCAATTCCGCCATCATTTCTTTAATATCTACGCCCTTGGCAATACAGTGGTGATGGCTGCGGTGAGTGCCCAGCACAAAATCATTGTCACGCAGCTGAGCGCAGATGCCCGTTGGCACCGCCTCCTGACCTATGGAGGAATGTATACCTCGCAGCTTTCCTGCGTCAGCCTCGCGCCTGGACTGCTCCTCGAATCTGCGGATGGTAACCATAGTCTCGTACATCCACAGTGCGCATTCCTTGTTTAGTTCCGTATGAATTGCCACTGGTCGCCTCCTGTGCGGCGTTTAATCTGTGTTCAAATGGGACATTATTCCTACCCAAAACTCGCCTGGAGTATACCAGAAAAGGCTTGGCAGTCTAGTGCCTGCGAGACGCCACCGGCCACCGTGCTATAATCCCCGTGTTTCAAATATCCGTTAATCTGCGTCGTTTAAGGCGAAAGATGCTTTCAAGAAGATTTGCGGCCTGAATGAGCAGGAATTTATATCAGGATCGACCACTGTACAAGGGGTGCGTTGGCCCCTGGAATGTCCGTCGGCATTTTGAATATTAGGATTGAAATATCGAGAGGGTGAACTGTAGATGAAACTGGTTTTGAAGGCTGATCGATTAATTGACGGCACAGGTGCCGCTCCCATCAATAACGCCGCCCTAGTGGCAGAGGACGGCAGGATCACTCAGGTAACAACACAGGACCAGTTGCAGATCTCTCCAGGTGAAGAGGTAGACGAGATCACGGTCAGCGGCAGCATCATGCCAGGCTTCATTGAGATGCACTCCCACATGCACTGCAGCAGCGAGCTTGACGCCTTCCAGCAGATCACCACCGAGAGCAACGAGACCTTCACCATGCGCTCGGTCAAGGCCATGAGGGCCGCCCTGTCATCCGGCGTTACCACCATGCGAGACCTCGGTGCCCGGAACGAGGTTGCCTTCCCTATAAAGCAGGCCATCGAAGACGGAATCATCGCGGGACCAAGGCTGATCGTCGCCGGCACTCCCATCACAACCACAGGCGGGCATTGCAACATGTTCGGCACAGAGGCGAACACAAAAGAAGAAGTGGTGGAAGCGGTTCGTCAGCAGTTCAAAATGGGCGCCGGTTATATAAAAATAATGTCTACAGGGGGAGCCTTCACTCCAAACAGCAATGTCCGTGTTCCTCAATACCCAGTGGAGACGCTTAAAGCAGCGGTGAAAGATGCGGAACGCCTCAGCCTAAGGGTTGCTGCTCATTGCCACGCGGCTGCGGGCGTGAGGAACTGCGTCGAGGCAGGAGTGCACAACCTCATCCACTGCTCATGGCTGGATTCAGATCCCACAAAGCTTTACGACTACGATACTGGCGTTGCGGACGAAATAGCGGCTAAGGGCATCTACGTCGACCCTACACTTGCGCTCATTCACCTGAACGAGTTGCGCGGACGAGCACGAGAGGGCGGCGCGGGAATGCGAGATCCGGTCAGGCGATTCGAGATTCTGCGCGACATGTGGGACAGAGGAGTCAAGTTCGTCACAGGCATGGATTCAGGCATGGTCAACGCCCACTTCGATGACTTCGCATACATTCCCCAGGTGATGGTAGAGCGCATGGGTATCACTCCGATGGAGGCCATCGTCTGCTCGACCAAGACCTCCGCAGAATGCCTAGGACTTGAAGATGAGATAGGCACACTGGAGGTAGGCAAGTCCGCAGACGTGGTCATGGTCCTTGGCAACCCAGCGGCAGACATCACCGCCATGCACAACGTGGACACCATTGTCCGGCAGGGCGAGGTCGTGAAGCGTCAGGGCGAGCTGCTTTTCTAGGCTCCATCTCCCCAACATAAGCACTCCCCGTGTGAAGCACTCAAACGGCCCATCTCGATTATATAGGTGGGCCCTACAGGCCTTATTTCTGACCAGTTGCATTCTTTTTAATCCTCAAATATTAACGTCTGCTACGACGACTCTACGTCGTCTTATGTTCGTCGCTGAAATACCTGTTTTCTAGTCTATCAAGAGCTGCGTGACCAGATGGTATTTCATGTTCGTTCCGCTAATTCAATTGTCAGTTCATCGAATTTCTGCCCTTGCAGACCTCTCCGACAATATCTGTAACTTCTAACGTAATAGAACTTAGTGAAAGAGCTAATGAAAAATTAGGTGAACAACGGGGACATTTGGTGAATAGATGTGACGAAATTCTTGGGGTAATAGCGGATTGGACTGTGTATGTCGTACGGATAATTAGAGACAGCCGGTGATTAAAGTTCAATAATCTGAAAACTTAGGTCAAATAAAACCGGCCGTCTAAGTTAATAGACGGCCGATTGTCATCCGTAAGCCAGATGAGTATTGCACTAGAATCTAGCTTCGTAAACCCAAGGGATTTTGCCAGTTATTTAAGACTAAATTCGTTCAAATATGGTGGCGACACCTTGGCCACCGCCAACACACATGGTGACTAGACCAATATGGTTGTCGCGTAGCTCCATCTCCTCCATCAGCTTAACGGTCATGATCGCGCCGGTGGCTCCCACAGGGTGACCCAGGCTAATGCCACTGCCATTGACGTTAGTCTTGTCCATATCCATGTCCAGTTCCCGGATGCAGTAGAGGGCCTGAGAGGCAAAGGCCTCGTTGAGTTCAATCAGGTCTATGTCTCCAATAGCCATGCCTGCCTTGCTCAGAGCCTTTCGGACCGCTGGAACAGGACCGGTTCCCATGATAGCGGGCTCCACGCCTGCTATCCCGCGAGTATGCCACCGCAGCCGTGCCTTAATTCCAAGCTCCGCAGCCTTGGCAGCCGACATGATGACCACAGCCGCAGCGCCATCGTTGATGCTGGAGGCGTTGCCCGCCGTGACCGAGCCACCGTCCTTGAACACAGGCCTCAGGCCAGCCAGCCTCTCAAGCGTAGTGTCTTCGCGAGGGCCTTCGTCCTGCGAGAACATAATGGGGTCACCCCTGCGCTGAGGTAGCGTGGCCTCGGTGATCTGAGACTGGAACCTGCCGTCCTTAACGGCCTTGACGGCCCGCTGGTGGCTTATAAGGGCCAGCTCGTCCTGGTCCTCTCGGCTGACTCCGAAGCGCTCCGCGACGTTCTCGGCTGTGACTCCCATGTGGTAGAGATTTACCGGGCAGCCCAGCGCCTCTACCAGCCCATCTCGCAAGGTAGCGTCGCCCATGCGCAGGCCGTCGAACCGCGCCCTGGGATCCATGAGGAACGGTGCCTGGCTCATATTTTCCAGGCCACCTGCCACAACGATCTCCACTTCGCCGGTCCGCACAAGCTGCGCTGCCATGTTTATGGCTTCGAGGCCTGATGAGCACTGCCGGTTGATGGCTATCGTAGGAGTCTCCTCAGGGATGCCCGATTTCAGTGTCGCCAGCCTGGCAGCGTAACCAGCCTCTGCCGTCTGCAGCGCGTTGCCCAGCACAACCTCTTCTACCTGGTCGGGACGAATGCCCGCCCGCTCCAGGGCCGCCCTGATGGCCATCGCTCCCAGCTCCGGGGCCGGAGTATCCTTGAAGGAGCCTCCGAATCGTCCTACCGCCGTGCGCGCTCCAGCTACGATTACCGCGTCCTGCATCATTTCCTAAGCTCCTTAAGTGGCATATAAAGATTCCATTCGTGACTAAATTATCATATCAAAAGTAAATAGAGGGGCGCCCAAAACCCGGACGCCCCGAAAACCACAAACCAAGTCAAGGCGGTTTTATTTACACTGTAGAAGGTATCAAATGGGGACTTGGAAGCTTCTTCTTCAAAGTGCTGAATACCTCTTCCAGATCATCAAGGTGTGACTTCTCGGTTGGCAGTCCCATCAAATACTTAACCAAAGTTGCTGTGCGCCTTCTAGCAGCTCTCGCTATCGCTACCCGACCAGCGAACAGCGCAACCCCTTCCCAATCCGGATTGGCCAAACGCCAATCTATCCGAGGAAGGCCTTCCTCTAGAATCTCTGACCAATTATCAGGGTGTGTTACCACGGTCGCCTTTATCGTTTCTGCAATCGCCTCGAAACCCAGACCAGTAGCAAATACATATTTTGCCCTCAATTGTCCAGGAGTCGTTTTACCGCCAACTATGTCCTCGAAGCCAGGTAAAGAACCAAGGGCCGTATCCCAGTATTCGACCAGTGTGTCGATCTTCTGTTGGTGGTCCCATTCACCCATTACCGAGCTGACTATCTTTACTGCTTCGTAGAGAGTGGCCAACGAAACTACATATGAAGAACGAGCCGACAATCCCGAACTAACCATATTCACTCTATCAGTTAAATATTTCGACTTTGCCGCCAACTCCTTTGCCAAAAGTGCTGGCTCCTCCCTCTGTTCAAATAAAACATTAAGCGATTTCGGGGCAGGCTTGGCGTTTTTGTTCAAGTCAGAAAAGAGTTGCTGAGATTCTTTGACTGTTTTGTGGGCAACTATAATAAGCCCGATAGTTTCCCTGGCGAGGTCTGGAGATTCTGCCACAGCCAATTCGATAGATTTCAATCTATGTTGGCCATCCAAGGCCTCCAGCATTTCAGCCCCCTGCATCTCTACCCATCCGACGTCACTTCCATCTGTGTCTGGTATGAAATTGACTGAATTGTCCCCGTTTCCGGGTCGGATATGTTCAACAACCAATGCACTGTAGAAGTGATCCTCGTTTTCGACAAGATATGGCACCATGAGATTTCGAACACTACTCATATTTAAAGGCCTTTGCTGCCGGAGTTCGGCAGGCCATTCCTTTTCGTTTTCCTTGTACCTGACCATTCGTGATATTTCCCCAAAAGTTGCGGTAGTAAGGAAAAATTCGGTTTCGCCCATCTCGCCTTTAATTGCTTTCAACCTAATCATTGTTATCAATTCCTTGATAATTCTAATAAAAATTTATCCGCTTTCAGCGATTGACCTGAAATCTCATTCGATGCTAAAATCAAGGTAGCATGTACGTACATACATTACAATTGCTTATATAACTATAATGTATGTACGTACACGCCAGAAGTCAATACCCATCTGGATTTGGATTCCGCCAGCGTTTGAAGAAAATTCCTTTCAATGTCTTCAAGTAGTTTGTTACTGCGACGGCCCGAAGCCTTTTCTGTACTCTAGCTACGGCCCTATGATATTCTTAGGGCATATTAGAACATGGGGTCGTTTCTGTATGTACGTTATTGGCACAGCGGGGCATGTGGACCACGGAAAGTCCACTCTGGTGGAGGCTCTGACAGGCATCGACCCGGATAGGCTGCGCGAGGAAAAAGAGCGCGGAATGACCATCGACCTTGGCTTTGCCTGGCTGCAGATGCCCAGCGGCAACGAGGTCAGCATAATCGACGTGCCGGGTCACGAACGTTTCGTCAACAACATGCTGGCTGGCGTGGGTGGCATCGACCTGGGCCTACTGGTCGTCGCCGCAGACGAGTCGGTGATGCCTCAAACTCGTGAACACCTGGCAATTCTGGACCTGCTTCAGATAAAGCACGGCCTGGTGGCCCTCACCAAGAAAGACCTGGTGGATGAGGACTGGCTAGAGCTTGTCTCCGCAGAGGTGGAGGAGGTACTGGAGGGCACTGCCCTGGAGGGATCTGCCATCTACCCTGTGTCCGCCATGACTGGTGACGGCCTGCCTGAACTCATCGCTGCCATAGACGCTATGCTGACGGAGACCCCGGCCAAGCGGGACATAGGGCGTCCCCGGCTTCCCATAGACCGTGCCTTTTCTATCACCGGCTTCGGTACGGTGGTAACCGGCACTCTTATAGATGGCGTTCTGAAGGCTGGCCATGAGGTACAGCTGGCTATATCAGGCAAAACGACTCGTCTGCGTGGCCTGCAAACCCATCGGCAAAAACAGGATGAGGCCCAGCCTGGAACCCGGGTGGCTGCCAACCTGATGGGCATTGCACAGGACGAGATAAGCCGTGGCGAGGTGCTGACCATTCCGGGTTGGCTGAAGCCGACTGACGCTCTGGACGTTCGACTGCGTGTGATACCAGATGCTCCGCATGCCCTCCGCCACAATATGGAGGTCACCGTCCACACTGGTAGCAGCGAAGTGCTTGCCAAATTGCGCCTGCTGGAGAGCAATCAGATTGAGCCAGGCGAGTCCACCTGGGCCCAGCTAAAATTAGACAAGCCGCTCGCCATCGTCAAGGGCGACTATTACGTCATCCGGTCCAACCAGACAACCCTAGGCGGAGGAAACATCGTCGAGATCGACGCGCCCAGGCACCGCCGTATGCACGCCCCCACGCTGGAGCGCATGGCCATTATGGAGCAGGGTTCCGAGACTGACATCCTGCTGGCGACTATTGAATCATCCCAGCCCGCTGCCTTTAACGACCTGGTGAAGCTGGCGAACATGAGCCCGGATGCCGTGAAGTCTGAGATCGAGGACATGGCGTCGGAAGGGGCCGTCATCACGCTAGGCAACGGCAAGGTAGGCCCAGGCACGTACTCATATACAGCGTCTGGATGGGCCAAACTTGGCCGAGACGCCCAGGCCGCGCTGGAGGGTTACTACAAGCAGTTCCCTCTTCGCAGGGGTGCGCCTAAAGAGGAGTTACGCAGCAGGCTTAAAATCAGCCCGCAGGTGTTCAACTTTGCTCTTCCCAGGCTGCAACAGGACAGTTTCGTCATCGAAGACGT
>CAUZQF010000087.1:0-9317 GCA_963581905.1 Dehalococcoidia bacterium | reverse complement strand
GAGCGGTTAAGGAAAACGCTCTGAAGCATTAGCTTGTTGCCTCCCAGCCTATGCGACCGAAGAACGTTACCGACAAGAGGCATCGACAGGATTCTGATAAAAGACGGCACCTCTTTGCCCAAGCCGGAGCTGCCGACCAATACCAGGCTGGAGACCAGTTCGGGATGCTTGATGGCCATCATCATGGCCAACGCACCGCCCGCGGAGTTGCCTATTGCTGCAGCGTCGCTGATGCCAAGCTGAACGGCGGCCTTGCCCATGATATCGGCGACGTCCCCCGGGTAATAATCCACGTCTGGCTTGTCGGAATCGCCGTGACCCAAGACATCAAAAACGAACACACGGTAGTGCTGAGAAAGCGCGGCTATGTTGTCCCGCCAGGTGAATGCCGCCGCAGCCAGCCCATGATAAAGAAGAACAGGAGAGCCCTGTCCTGCTTCGACGTAGTGAATATCTATTCCATCAACGGTAACGTAACGGGATGTCCCCGATAGTCCGTGCATGTTTTTTTGTGCGCCTCCGATATGAAATATGCGCCTAGGCCCATTACCAGAATACCACCGAGCAGGAGCGGTGTTCGTCGATGCCCAGTGTCGAGTTCAGCTTGTGCTACCTGGCTATGTAACCGCCGTCGATGACCAGTTCCGTACCTGTAATGAAGGAAGCATCGTCCGACGCCAGGAACAACACCCCGTTGGCCACCTCAAGGGTCTCGCCGGTCCGCCGCAAGGGAGTCAGGGCAACCAGCTGCTCTCGTATGGCCGGGTCCGCCCGCCAGGACGACTGCATAGGTGGCATGAAGCCCGGGTGCACAGAGTTCACGCGAATGCTCTGGGGACCGTACTTGACGGCCATGGCCTTGGTGAATATGCGCACTGCGCCTTTTGAGGCATGGTAGGCTGGGTGCCCGCCTTCGCCACCCACAAAGCCCATTATGGAGGATATGTTTACGATGGAGCCTCCACCGGTCTTGAGCATCTCCTGAACGGCGTATTTGCATCCCAAGAAGACGCCAGTGGCGTTAACATCCATGATGCGATGCCAGCCATCGGTGTCCAGGGGATCGGAGACCAGGCCGCTGCTGAGTCCCGCATTGTTCACCAGGATATCCAGCCTGCCGAAGTTGGCAATTGTCTGCTGAACGAGTTCCTGCCAATTTTCCTCGCTGGTCACGTCAACGTGCACAAACATTGCCTTGCCGCCAGCTTCCGCAATTTCCGACTCTACCTTCTTGCCCTCGTCATCATTCATGTCGGCCACCACAACCGTGGCTCCCTCTCTGCCGAAGAGTCTCGCTTCGTCCGCGCCCATTCCGCGGGCGGCACCGGTTATGATCGCCACCTTGTTTTCGAGTCTCATTTTCATTCTCCCTAACAGATTGTCTGCCCGTAGATTGCCTGTGTATTGAAGTAATAGGCCACGTAAATACGCCCGTTATAATTGCTCGCGCCATTCTTACGCAGAAACCTTGCCTTGTCCACCGCCTTTGTCGGAATCACCTATGGTAGCTCATCTAGTTGGGCACACCTTGCCATGCGTTATCGCAAGGCTTCGTGATCCACGTTAATACCATCTATCGCAACAGACCCCTTGTCATAGCTCCCTAGATAATGGGAGGAATGCCATGTTAGACATCATCGCCGGTTTGTTTATTCCATATAAAGCTGCTAATCTATTCAGGCGTTAATCTTCGCCTATTGGCATGATGTACGCTGCCTTCTTAGCAAGTTCCACGCCTGTAATTCGGCATAAACCTGCACCATGAATCACTAACGAAATTCTGCGGGATTAGAAAGTTCCTATATGAAATTTGTCTTCATCGCAATATTCGCAGCCCTTCTAATAACGGCCTGCCTTCCCGATGTGGGAACCGAGTTATCCGAAGAGGAGGCCAGGGCTCTTATTGAGAGAGAAGTATTGAACACTTGCGATGGTAGAAGTACCAATTTTATTTCAGGTATATTGGCTTCAGTTAGCAATTCAACTGCAGTATCTTCTCGGGACTGGTGGACATTCTCTATAAACATGTCGGGATCAGAAGTACCCTTGGAGGCCCTAGTTTTCCCCTCAAAAATTGTGTCCGGGCCGTTCGTTGTGCACCTGGTAACACAGGCCTGCGGCTGAGTATTTTTTATATATAACAAAAAGGCATCTGCGTCGTCATTACTGACATAACGCAGATGCCTTTTTATTTGCGCTGATTTTGAATTCGGCAAAATGCGCCTTATCACTGTACAAAGTCTAATTGGCGATTAGCCTTGGACCGCAGAGCCCAAATAGGTTCTTGACGACGCTAATTGCTTTTGGAGGCTGTAGAAAAGGCATCTGAAGGGCATACAAAAGAACAAAAAACTGGGCCTGGATTGCAAGCGACACTCAGACGCCGAAGCGACAGGTACTCGCAGGTGTTCAACCCAGGCCCGAAAAATCAGAGGGGCAATACCGCTGTATTGGTAATCCAATGTTAACATAGCAGGGCGGTGGATGGTAGCATGTAGGTTGCCGCCACAAGCACTCTACCGACGCTAAATTAAGGCATAGGAACAACACATGGGCAACACTTTTGGTCATCTTTTCAGAGCGACAACCTGGGGCGAATCTCACGGCGATGCCGTAGGTGTGGTGGTGGACGGTTGTCCTCCTCAGATGGCTCTGACCGTGGCCGATATCCAGAAAGAACTGGACCGCAGACGTCCAGGTCAGAGCGAAATTTCGACTCAGCGCAAAGAGGGCGACCAGGCCGAGATTCTCTCAGGAGTTTTCGAGGGCAAGACGCTGGGCACGCCCATCATGATAGGCGTGTGGAACCGGGACGCCCGCAGCCGAGACTACGAGCACATGCGCACCGCCTACAGGCCGTCGCATGCTGACTACAGCTACGATGCCAAGTACGGCATTCGCAACTGGATGGGCGGAGGTCGAGCCAGCGCCCGGGAGACTATTGGTCGTGTGGCAGCAGGAGCGATTGCGCGAAAATTCCTGGCGAATGAGTTCGGTCTGGAAATCGTTGGCTACGTGAAGCAGGTCTGGAAGCTCAAGGCCGAAGTAGATCCCGACACCGTGACCATGGAGGACGTGGAGTCCAACATTGCGCGATGCCCGGACCAGGATATGGCAATTCAGATGATCGAACGCATCAAGGAAGCACGCAAGGACGGCGATTCCCTGGGCGGTATCGTGGAGTGTGTTGCACGCAATGTGCCGACAGGACTGGGAGAGCCAGTTTTCGATAAGCTAGAGGCGGAACTGGCAAAGGCGATGCTGTCCATGCCAGCCTGCAAGGGCTTCGAGGTCGGCTCCGGCTTCGGCGGCGTGACGATGACAGGCTCTGAGCACAACGATCCTTTCTACAGTGAAGGCGGGCGCATACGTACCAGGACCAACAACTCAGGTGGAATCCAGGGCGGCATTAGCAACGGCGAGAATATCATCATACGCGCGGCCTTCAAGCCAACGGCGACGATTATGAAGGCGCAAGAAACGGTGGATACCGAAGGCAACGACACGATCATGGAGGGCAGGGGACGGCACGATCCTTGTGTCCTTCCCAGAGCCGTGCCTATTGTTGAGTCTATGATGGCCCTGGTCCTTGCCGACCATGCCCTACGCCAACGCGGCCAGACCGGTAGTTTGGAATAGTGGCCAGATCGGCATTGCATGTTGCGTAAGTTGAAATAGAGAGCAAACATCCGACGGCGACACCTTTTTCGTACGGCAAGTCGCGTCTGTACAATTAGGCTAAAGCACACCCAAATATGGGCATAGCTTCGCAATACAAAAATAAAAGGCGGGCAATGATGCCCGCCTTTCTTATATTCGACTGGATTGACTCCGACTAGACTACGGGTGAAGCGCCACCGTCGACATTTACCGATACGCCAGTGATGAATGCCGCTCGCTCCGATACCAGGAAGGTGATGAGGTCGCCGGCTTCCCTCGTCTCGCCCACGCGACCCACCGGAACTCTCTTGCCCATATTTTCGTACCAGGATTCTAGAGTCACACTGGAATCCTTCTCGTGGGCAGCCTCCCAGCGACGCTCGTGTTGCATGCTCTTGATGAGGCCAATGCAGACCGTGTTCACAAGAATGTTGTCCTGGGCATAGTCCTTGGACATCTCCTTGGTGAGCGCGATGCCCGCTGCACGGCTGACCGACGTAGGAACAGAGGCAGCAGCCGGTGCCTTGCCGCCCGGAGTCGTGATATTGATGATGCGTCCGCCACCCTGGGCTTTCATGAGCGGTATTACCTTCAGGGAGCATCGGATGGCTCCAAATACCTTCAGCTCGATATCGTACTTCCAGGTCTCGTCCGATACCGTGTCGAAGACCGCGGCAGCTGATGTACCGGCGTTGTTCACCAGGATGTCGACTCGCCCGTGGGCCTCAACGACCTTCTCGAACAGGGCGTCGATGTCCGACTGGCTGGTTATGTCCGCAGTCACTGTCATGACTTCATTTCCGGTAGCTGCCTGAATCTCCTCTGCAGCCTTAGCAAGGTTATCTGCTCGCCGCGCACATATGACGACCTTCACGCCCTCTTGGGCCATGCTCATTGCAGCAGCCTTGCCAATGCCGTCGCTGGCACCCGTAATAACGGCGACTTTGCCGCTCAATCCCATATCCATGCGTTCTACTCCTCATGCTTAGTTGCTGGCCCGCTCTGGGCTAATCTTGTGGCTCAAGTCTATACGATTCGTCAAGAAGATCGGTAACGTAGCGAACGGTGAGGTCTATGCCCTCACGCTGCGCACCATATTGAAGCTGCAAAAGGCACCCAGGATTGGCCGTCGCTATAACATTGGCGCCGCTCTTTATGACAGCTTCCATTTTGGTATCGAGAATTCTCAGAGAAAAGTCCCGCTCAGTCAGGGTGTACGTGCCGCCTGCGCCGCAACACTTATCAGCGTTGCCGAGTTCTACGAACTCGATGCCCGGTATGGACTTCAAAAGAGTCCTTGGCTGGAACGTCACCCGCTGGCCGTTGGCCAGATGACAGGAGTCCTGATACGTCACCTTATACCTGAGATGGCCCTTAGGCACCTCGAAGGGGAGGTCAACCAGGAACTCGTGAATGTCCTTCACCTTTTCGCAGAACCTCTCGGCCTTTTCTGCATAGTTCTCGTCATTGCGAAGCAGATGGTCATACTCCTTCATACGCGAGCCACAGCCAGCAGAGGCCACTATTACGGCATCGATGCCAGTGGCCATGAAGGCATCAATATTACGTCGGGCCAAATCACGCGCCGTTTCCAGGTCACCTACGTGGGTGTTGATGGCACCACAGCAAACCTGGTCTCGCGTGACCACGACCTCGCAACCGTTGCGGCTGAGCACTCTCACAACAGCGTCCATCTCCGGGCCATTTACGAGAGGCATTACGCAGCCGGACAGCAACGCTACCCTAGCCCTCTTCTCGCCTTGAGCGGAAATAACCTGACCTTTGGCTTCGAAGACGCTTCTGGGCAGCGTGGGCATGGACGACTCCATCTCAGCGAGGTCTCCCGGCAGCATCTTAAGGACGCCAGACTTTCTGACCATGTTCTGCAGGCCGGAAAGCTGGTACATGCGCATGCCACCAACCAGCAACGCCAGCCGTCGCTGGTGAGGGAGGACCTTCTTGAGAGAGACGTCCGATACGATTTTGGACAGCAGGCCTTTCTTGCGATGACTGTCTACCTGCTGCATGGTCGCCTCAATAAGACGGCCGTAGGGAACGCCTGAAGGGCAGGCAATCTCGCAGGCCCGGCACTGAATGCACAGGTCCCAGTGGCGGACCACCGTGTCTGTGATTCCTATGCGGCGTTCGTTGACGGCCTTCATCAGTGCGATGCGGCCCCGTGGAGACTCGGCCTCCAGGCCAGTTTCGACATACGTGGGGCAGGCCTGTAAGCAGAAGCCGCAGTGGACGCACTTGTAGAGATCAGACTCCGAAGGGGCGTCTGGGCCGGAAAAGAAGAGGTCCATACCCGGCTTTGCTGATGGGCTGGTCATTAAATCCTCCCCATAAATCTGCCGGGATTGATGATACCCTTGGGATCGTACTGCTCTTTAAGGCTTCTCATAATCTTGACGGGATCGCCCGCATCTCCCCACACATCGATGTCCGCCTTGGCCTCTGTCGGACAGCGTTCGATTATCATCTGGCCGCCCAGTTTGCCAACAGCCTCACGAGCGTTGCTAAGGACCGTCGATATTGCCTCCGGAGTGCCGTCCCCGAACCAGCAGACCTGGCTATTGCCGTAACCGGGCTGCGATACGATAGCGATTTCGAATCCCTGTGCCTCGCCAAGTTCGCTGGCTACGTCAACTGCCTTTAAGGGCAGGACGGATACGCGGGCCATTACTTCTGGAGCAGCATTCTCACTCCAACCGAAATCAGTCAGCTTTCGCCAAAGATCGCCCATGCCCGCAGCCTCTATCTGCTCCACCGATAGCGGGTTGCTCTGGTCGCAAAGCTTCAGGGTTTCCTTCTCGAATCGGGCCAGCGTTCTGGGCCTACCGCCTAGCCTGATGGCGAGGAACGCACTGCTCGAGTCACTGGTAGCACTGGTGAACCTCCCGAACTGGTTTGCGTTGGCGTCGAAGGCAGTCAGCGACAACGGCATTACGTCGCTGTTGAAGATCGACATCGCGGCAGAGTAGCACGACGAGACGGAATCAAAGGCCGCCAGAATAGTAGACTCCTGCCTGGGCATCGGCGTGAGCTTGAATGACACCTCGGCGATTATCCCCAACGTACCAATGCTGCCGATATGCAACCGCGCCATGTCGTATCCGCTGACGTTTTTGACCACCTGGCCACCGCTCTTTACAACGCGCCCATCGGCCTGCACCACCTTCATGCCGATGACCAGATCGCGAGGGCTGCCGTAATGCCACTTCAGAGGGCCGCTGGCTCCGGATGCGAGAATGCCGCCAATGGTCGTAATGTCTGGCATAGCCGCGTCCACAGCCAAGAATTGACCCTGTGCAGCCAGTGTCCTTTGGAGATCAGACAAGGTGAGACCCGCTTCCACAGTCACCGTGAGGTCCGCTGCATCGTGCTGGACCATCTTGTTCATGCGAATGAGGTCGGCGACGACATCGAGCCTGCTTATCGGATTGCCCAGGTCCATGCGAGTGCCGCCTCCCCAAGGGGCAACGGCCAGACCTTCCTCGTAGGCAGAGGACATTACGCTGGCCAGCTCATCGACGCTATTGGGAGTAACCACAACCTGCGGTGTCAGGCCCTCTATGGCATGTCCGTCCACGGAATCACTGACGTTGGCGACACCAATGGCCTTTTCCATAGCCTGCTTGGCGGAGGTTTTTTCGGCGGTCATCGGCAGACTTCCGAAGAACGAGTATCAGCAATCAACCAATAGTGATCAACATAATCTATGGCTTCGATATGGAATACCGTCAATTCTAAATCCACGCGTCTGGGCCAGCGCGAGATACGGCACCAGAGAACGCGATTTCGTTGCAGGAAGCGCCCGTCGGGAAGACCTTGGCGGGATTCAACAGGTCGCGGGTATCGAAGGCAGGCTTCAGGCGGGCCATGGCCTCCAGATCATCGTCTGTGAACATGAAGGGCATGTACTCCTGCTTCTCAAGACCTATGCCGTGCTCACCAGAGAGAACTCCACCAGCCTCTACACATATCTTCAGTATTTCGCCACCGATTTTCAGGATAGCTTCGGTATCTCCTGGCTTGCGCTCGTCAAAAAGAATCGATGGGTGCAGATTGCCGTCGCCGGCATGCAGCAAGTTGGCGATAGGGTATCCCGACTCCTCGGATAGAGCTTTGATGCGGGAGAGGACCTCCACCAGCTTGGTGCGCGGAACGGTGCCGTCAACAAGGAGGTAATTAGGAGCAAGTCGACCCAATGCGCCGAGCACGCCCTTGCGACCAGCCCAAAGTCTCTCGCGCTCTGAAGGGTCTGTGGCCGTGCGGATCTCCATGGGGTCGAATTCGTTGCAGACGCTTTCGACCTCGGCGACCTCCTCTTCCACAGCCTCGTCCATGCCGTCGATCTCCACCAGCAGCACGGCGCCCGCATTTGCGGGATAACCAGCGCCAACAGCAGCCTCAGCGGCCTGGATGCAAAGGTCATCCATCATCTCAATGGCTGCGGGCACGATGCCCGCCGCGATGATGCCCGATACGGCAGCGCTGGCGTGATCCAACTCCTTAAACACGGCCAGAAGCGTCTTCACCGACTCTGGTTTCTTTAGCAGACGCACGATGATCTTGGTAACGAACCCCAGGGTGCCCTCGGAGCCAATCATGATGCCACGAAGGTCGTAGCCTCCGGTCTCACGAGTCTTGCCGCCGAACCACTGTACAGAGCCGTCCGCCAGCACGACTTCCATGCCCAGGACGTGATTTGTGGTGACACCGTAAGCAAGGCAGTGAGGACCGCCAGCGTTCTCAGCAACGTTGCCGCCCAAGGTGCAGGTCTTCTGGCTGGAAGGGTCTGGCGCATAATAGAGGCCGTACTGCGCGACGTGGTCAGAAAGGTGGATATTGATCAATCCAGGTTCCACCACGGCGATACGGTTTTCCACATCGACTTCAAGGATGCGCTTCATGCGAGTGAGGGAGAGCACTATGCCACCCTTTTGGGGAATTGCGCCGCCGCTCAGTCCCGTGCCTGCGCCGCGGGCAACGATAGGTACGTTGTACCGGCGAGACAACTTGACGACTTCGGAGACTTCTTCGGTAGAGCCCGCAACCACCACAGCGGTCGGCATAGCCTTGTCCACAGAACCATCGTACTCATAAACGATGAGGTCTTCTGGTTTGTGAATGACGTACTGCTCGCCAACAATGGCCTTTAGCTCGTCTAATATGCGGTCGGTGTCCGTCACGTTACACCTCTATTAGGGTTGAATTTATCATAGAGTATTAGGTTTGGCGTTGCAAATTCAGACGATGCCCATATGGCTGTCTAGAGGTGGCGCTATAAATGGCTAACGGTCGATGAAATCGCTGTTTATTTCAACTCCCAAGCCCGGCCCCTGCGGAACAGATATCAGGCCGTTTTCAACCACCGGGTACTCTTTCATTATGGAAAAGGCGTGCCTGTAATCGCCGATGGGCGGGTCGTGCAGAAGCTCCAGGAACGGGGCATGCATCCAGGAGGCCACCAGATGCAAATGAGCGATCACGCCAAGGTCTCCGGCGCCGTGGTGAGGGACGATCTGCTTGCCGTATAGCTCCGCCAGTGCACCGATCTTGCGCAGCGCGGTCACGCCATCCAAGACCATGCTTTCAGGCTGGAGTACATCGTAGACGTCTTCCTGACACATCCAAAGGAACTCGTGCAGCCC
>CAUZQF010000086.1:0-9341 GCA_963581905.1 Dehalococcoidia bacterium | reverse complement strand
GTTGCTCTTGGCACCCACCTGAGCGCTTCCTCTGACCTCGAAATTCGATGGGGACAGCTCATTCAGCAGCTCATCCCTTCGGCAGAGAAGGTCCGCTTCCAGAGCTCGGGCACCGAGTCCACAATGATGGCCATTCGCATGGCCCGAGCCTACACCGGAAAATCCAAGATCATCAAGTTTGAGGAGCATTTCCACGGCTGGAACGACTACCTGGCGGCAGGCGGGTCCGGTCTGGGCGGTGTGCCTCAGGAGACCCTGGAAACTATAGTGGTTCTGCCACCCAACGACATCTCTCTGGTGGAACAGGCCCTGCAGCGCAGTGACGATATCGCGGCTATCATCCTTGAACCAACGGGCGCACACATGGGACTGGAGCCGCTACGCCCCAATTTCCTGAACGAGCTTCGCGACCTGACCAACCGAACTGGAGTTGTGCTAATCTTCGACGAGGTGGTGACGGGCTTCCGCATCTCCAAAGGCGGAGCGCAAGCACACTACGGCGTAACGCCGGACATGACGACTATGGCCAAGATTCTCGGCGGAGGACTGCCGGGTGGTGCCGTCGCAGGCAAGGCCGACATCATCAACATGATCCAGGCACGACCGGGCGACGCTGTTTACAACGACACCCGTCGAGTTGCCCACAACGGTACTTTTAATGCTAATCCATTATCAGCAGTTGCAGGCATCAAGGCACTGGAACTGCTGGCTAATACATCAGTTAACGACGACGCTTCGGCTGCCGGGGAGAAACTGAAAGCAGGCCTCACCGAAGTGCTGGCAAAGCTGGAAATCCCAGGCTGCGCCACGGGCATCAACTCTCTTATCTTCCTGCGACTGAACACCACGGAAGAGGAGGCCGACCCCGACAGGAACCCAGACGCAGCTCGAGCCATGCGTGCCAAGGATGAGCCTACTCTGCAGAACAACCTGAATCTGGCCATGCTGAACAATGGCATCCACGCAGGTAACGTCCACGCAGGCGCTCGCTTCATCATGAGCCAAGCCCACGGCGACGCGGAGATTGAGCGCACCCTGGAGGCGGTATCCAACTCCCTCTCAGAGGTCCGCGCTCAAGGTTTGATTTGAGTCGAGCATACAAATGCAGATTAAGGCAAGACGCAAATGCATTCGTGGCAAAGTTGGCGAGCGAACGTTTGGGTAATTAGAAAACATTCAGGCGTTAGAAATTCCGTTCTCCCTGAGCCTGTCGAAGGGCATGTCTAAATGACAGGGCAACAACAGGTAAAAATGCAGGAAAATAAATACGACGTAATCATTATTGGCGGAGGCGCAGCCGGACTGACGGCAGGCCTATACACCAGCCGCGCGGAGCTTAACACGCTGCTGTTGGAGCGTATGATGCCCGGTGGGCAGATCATAAACGCCGAGCTTATCGAGAACTTTCCCGGATTTCCTGACGGCATCTCCGGCGCTGAGATTGGCCCATTGATGCAAGACCAGGCTACCCGATATGGCCTGCAGATCCAGATGGGCGAGGTTGACAGCCTTGCGCAGTCAGACGGGGGATGGAAGGCCTCGGCCTACGGAAGCGATTACGAAGCCAAGGCAATTATCGTGGCCGGTGGATCGACGCTTCGCAAGCTTGGCGTTCCCGGCGAGGAGGAGTTGTACGGAGCAGGCGTGTCCTACTGCGCCACATGCGACGGCGGTTTCTTCATGAACGAAGTAGTGGGAGTGGCCGGTGGCGGCGACTCCGCCTTAGACGAGGCTCTGGTGCTTACGGAATTCGCCTCCAAGGTGATTCTCTTCGTCAGAAGTGACGAGTTCATAGGCCAGAAGATTTACCAGGACCGGGTTTTGGCCCATGACAAGATAGAGGTGCGCTGGAACACGACGGTCGACTCCATCATCGGCGAAAGCCAGGTTGAGGGCGTCGGCATCACCGATGTCACCTCCTGCAAGACCTCTCGTGTGGACCTTTCCGGCCTGTTCATTTACGTTGGCCTTGAGCCTAACTCGGACTACCTCGGCGACCTGCTGCCATTGGATGGCGGCGGCCATATCCCCACCGACGTCTGGATGCGCACGCCCGTCGAAGGCATATTCGCAGCAGGAGACATACGCCAGAACTCCGCTGCTCAACTAATCACCTCTGCCGGCGACGGCGCAACGGCAGCCATAGCGGCGCAACGATTTCTTGATGGCCAGAAGTGGTCACACATTTGACTTAGTGCAACTTCAAACCATTATCAATTTTTAGAGAAAATCCCTTATAGTAAACTCTATGAGTCCTAACAAAAAGCTTGGAAGAAATGCACCTTGTTGGTGTGGCTCGGGTAGGAAACATAAGATATGCAATCCCGATGACTGGAGTCGCGCTAAGTCTCCCCATGAGATATGGCGTGAACTGTTAAAGTCATTTGATGCCAAATACTGCCAAGCGCCAGATAATTGGAAGCCTGAATGCTCAGGCAAAGTCGTTAGAGCCCACACGATACCTAAGAGTTCAAGTCTACGAAAGTTGGCCCGTGATGGACACGTATACGGCCTCAAAGGCGGCCTCAACGAACTGGAACGAAATCAAGGACAGTTCGTGCCTAGTTTGGTGGGCGTAAACAAGGCATCAACCTTTACTGGGTTTTGCGGCCACCATGACAATGGAATATTCTTGGCGTTAGAAGACGAAGAATTTAGCTCCACCCCTAAACAATGCTTTCTGCTGGGATATAGAGCCTTGGCGAGAGAACATTTCATGAAACAAGCACAATCGATTACATCCAATGGTTTGCGAGCTAGTAACGATCCAATCACGAGAGCTTTTGTGAATTTGAATGCCATGGGTGTTGAAAAAGGACTGGCGGATATAAACAGGCATAAATTGATATACGACCAAGTACTAGAATCATCAGATTATTCATCCATCAGGCATTATGTAATCAAGCTAAGTGACACTCCTCCGATAATGTGCAGCGGCGGCATGTTCCCAGAGTACAACATGCAAGGCAACTTACTGCAGAATCTGCTAGATGAAGATGTGGAAATAGATTTTCTGAATTACACATCGTTCGCGACGCATTACGGCGGGGCTGTAGTGTTCACATGGGATCGGTCCAGTGACAAGACTTCCGTAGAAATTATCCGAAGCCTAAATATGATTTCTCCGGATTTGTTGCCTGAGTTACTCGTCAAATTCTTCTTTTCAGTTTCCGAAAACATAATGCTAAATCCAGATTGGTGGGAGAATTTGAGCAAACACGAACAAGACCATCTGGTTTCACGCTCAAACAAGGCATCGCATCCGATCGGTTCAATTCCCGCATGCGATCTAAAATCCGGCACCGTTAATGTTGGAGCATGGAAAGTTACCGACAGAACTACTAATGCCCCTCTTTGAATTGAGAAACAATGGACTTTAGATTTACAGAAGAACAGGAAAGCTTTCGGAGCGAAGTCAGGGCGTTTTTGGCAGAGAACCTGGGCCAGGACTGGCAGGGTGTCGTGCCTGACGACTACTTCACCGACGAAAACTGGAAGCTGATCCGAGGCCTCACCGGCAAGCTGGTCGACAAGGGCTGGCTGACGCTGGCGTGGCCTACCGAGTACGGTGGGCAGGGCCGTCCTCACATCGAGCAGATGATTTACAACGAGGAGACGGCCTACTTTCGCGCGCCTATGCGAGACACCAGCATGGGGACTCATATGGTGGGACCGTCGATCATGATGTATGGCTCAGATGAACAGAAGGACCAGTACCTGTCGGAGATCGCCGACGGCTCAGCCGTGTACTGCCAGGGCTTCAGCGAGCCCGAGTCCGGCTCCGACCTGGCCTCTCTACAGCTAAGCGCAGTCGAGGATGGCGACGACTTTGTGCTCAACGGCTCCAAGGTATGGACCAGCGGCGCGCACAAGGCCAACCGCTGCTACCTCATGGCGCGCACCGAACCTGACGCTCCCAAGCATCGCGGCATCAGCATGTTCATCGTGGACATGGACACGCCGGGCATCGACGTACGGCCCATCTTCAACATGCACAACGTCCACTACTTCAACGAGGTGTTCTTTGAGAACGTGCGAATTCCCAAGCAGAGCATGATCGGCGAGATGAACCGGGGCTGGTACGTAGCCGCCACTACGCTGGACTTCGAACGCTCCGGTGTCGGGCGCTACGCAGGCAATCGCCGCGACCTGGAAGAGTTGATCAGCCTTGCACGAGAGCTCAAGTTGAACGGCAAGTCGCTGAACGACGACCCGATGTTTCGCAGGCGCATCGCAGAATTGTGGATGACCAACGAGGCGGGTAAGCTGGTCGCCTACCAGGTGGCGTGGATGCAGAGCCAGGGACTAGTGCCCAACAAAGAGGCGTCGGTCTCCAAGCTGGTGGGCAGCGAGATCAACCAGAAGATCAGCGACCTTGGCATGAAGATGCTTGGCATGTACGGAGCGTTGGAAAAGGGATCCAAGTGGGCCTACCTGCATGGACGGATAGCTTCCCAGTGGATGAACTCTTACTCGTTGACTCTGAGGGCAGGCACATCGGAGATTCAGCGTAACATCATCGCATTCCGAGGCCTCGGCCTCCCGCGCGGCTAGGGCAGGCCTGATGATGTTGGCTCTGACTCCCTGGCTGCTAATAGCCCTGGGCGGATCGTTGGGAGCGGTGTCCCGCTACGGCATCGATCGGGTCATGATCGGCCTTATGGGTCCCACGGTACTGGGGACTTTTGCAGTCAACATCACCGGATCGTTCCTGCTGGGCCTGTTTCTTACGCTATCCGACGAGCGCTTCGGCTGGTCATCAGAGCTACGAGTTCTAGTCGCGGTGGGTTTCTTGGGCTCCTTCACGACCTTTTCCACGCTAACAGTGGCCAGCCTTCAACTGGCGGGCAGCGGGGAGTGGCAAAGGGCAACAATCAACGTAGCAGGCAGCATAGCCGTCGGCCTTATAGCGGCGTTCCTGGGCATTGCGGCAGGTCGGGCGGTCTAGTTTTCTAAATGCTGTCAATGCGGTAACCTCAGCCCTGCATTCATAATCAACAGACCTGTCGAATTGCCGGCGAACTCTACTTCTTTTCTTTGCCCTCTTCGTCTAGTTCCGCTCGCATCTCGTCGATCTCGCGACGCGACGACGGATGGTGTCCATAACAGGCGCGCACGAATGCTGCTGTGGCCTTTCGCACCAAGCTAGGTGACAGAACGCTGGCCAGCGAGGCCTGGTGTTCAGATGGCGTGGTGTTAGGCAGTCTTGGTTTGCCGCGCTCATCAGCCATTACCAGCATGCCATAGTAGATGCGGAACACGTCCACGATATTTGGATCGCCACTGGGAATCATAAAGCGCAGGACTGCCTTCTTTTTGCGCCGAAGTCCCGACGGCAGCAGGCCAAGTAGAAGCTTCGCGAAATCGGAAGCTGCATCTACCTCTTCAGAAATCGAGTCTCGCATCCCGTCTTCCGTGTCTCGCCCCGAATCTTGCCGCCTACGAAAGGCCTTGGCCATCAGGAACAGCACACCAATGACGATCGCTATGGCGAGAGACCATTGCAAGACCTGTAAGAGGAGTTCCGCCACTGGCTCCTCTGCTGTGCCATCCTGCAAGGCTTCAAGCTGCGCCCCAAGGCCTATGGGACCTAGAAGCGTCTCCTGGCCTGGTTGAGCCTGTATAGCGCCCTCGATAAAGCCATATAGCCACCTGGCCAGCAGGTCAACAAGAAAGGCCAGCGGCATGATGATGACGAAGAAGATCACTGTTGCAATGGCGTTGAGCACAAACAGCACGGGCGAAGCTATGACAGACAACACGCTGCCCTGAAGCAGGCTAAACAGCAGTCCAATGGCCAGTACTGCTAACACCACGATCCCTATGACACGAGTCCACGCCCGGCTTCCAGTCGCCTGCACTGAGGCAGGGGCCAGATGCGCAATGCTCATGCCGGCAATACTGGCGGCAAAAAAGACGAAAATAACAGGGAAGATATTCAGATCGGCAGTGTGGAATATATCGGTCAAGGTAGCGATTGCGAAGGCCAGTATGCCAATCTTGAAGCTGCCTGAAAGGTTATTCCCAGGCAATTCCATGGCTGTCAGGTGACCGCCACGCCACCACAGAAACGCACCGGCAAAGCTGCCCATTACAGCACGAAATATGAACTCCGACGTCCCCTCACCAAAGGCCAGAGTAGCCAACCATCCGAAGTTAATGGCCCCGACTGTCGGCTCAACCTGTGTGCCAACGACCAGGAATACCACCACCACGCCGGTAATCATTTGCGCAACGTATGCGGCCACCGTGGGCAGTAACAGGTATTGTAGGAAGCGGACCACCAGCAGCGACACAAAAGACACGGACAGCATCGCGACCCATGTCATTGGGCTGCCGGTAGCGCCCAGCATCAACCCTATCACGCCAGCCAGGGCAAATAGCCAGGAAGCCTCCTCCAGTAGCAGTGCCCCCAGCACCAGCCTATTTTGGAGCGAACTCATCTTCTAACTCCATCCTGGCAAAATGATCATTAAGATGGTGGACTACTATACCGTCCGCCATCTGGGGGCAGTCGTCGTCGCCGACGTACAGCACCACAATGCCATAGCCACTGGCCTTGGCCCGGCGTAATACGTCCGCCATATCCTCCGATATGAAGCCGCTAACAACGACAATAGTCGCGCCCAAAGCGAACTTCTGCCAGTTCTCTCCAAGTTGAGAATCCATGGAGCCCATGGCGATAGGACGTACCGTAGCCAAAGCCTCCAATATGAACGAGAGCTGTTCATTGGCCCGGCTGGGCGACAAGCGCATGGGCCTGTCTGCAAGCACCGGCGTGCCGTTGGAGAACAGGCCAACGCTGTACTGCTGCTCGGCGGCGTAACTTGCTACGGAGGCCGCTGCGGTAATCACTCGTTCGAGAATATTGGGCGAGTAGCCTTCCCAATAATGGGCAGTAGTATCCACGGCCACAACCAGAATCAGCGTCATAGTGGAGCTGGGCTCGAAGGTCCTGACCTGGAGTTGCTGCATCCGGGCCGTTGCCTTCCAGTCCACTATCTTCAGCGGGTCCCCCAGGTTGTAATCCCGAAGGCCCATTGGCCGCGATGCATCCTCGTAAATCCGAATGCCGCCCTTATTCTCGCCCAGCGGCCGACCATAAGGCAGACCTAGCTCGGGCAGAGGAACGACCTTTGGATACACCAGGATGTAATCTTCGCCACGCTCTTCATGGCTGCTCTTGAACAGGCCGAAGAGGTCGCCGCTCTCCAGGCGTACAGGCCCAAGGCGATAGAAGCCCCTCTTGGTGCACATGAACATGTATTGCCATCGGATGCGCTCGTACCAGCCCATAGAGGTGGCATGGCGCATAGTTTGAGCCTCCGGAATGTGGCTGCCCGCCATGTCCGCGTCAGCGAAGATCACCGACTTAGGCATCTGGTCTTCAGCCCGAACTATTCCTAGCGGTAGCGGCTTGCGATTGCTTAGGCTAACGGTAATTCCGATCTCCTCGCCAATGAACACGCGCTGCTGGGACAGCTCCCGCTCGTAGGAAACATCTTGCAGGGAGAGCCGATTCCACATCCATGATATCCCCGCAACCAGCAGGCCCATGGCGCTAAATCCAATGACCAGACCCTGTCCAGTAAACAACCCGATAAGGATCAAAGCAATAAAGACTATGATCCAGAGGTCGTGCCAAAGCTGATTAAGCAAAGAGGCCTATCTTTCGATGGGGACTGGGACCGATGCCATGATCTCCCGGACCACATTTTCGGTGCTGCGACCGCGCAATCTGGCCGTGGAGGTCAGGACCATTCGGTGAGGCAATACATGCGGCACCACGGCCTTCACATCGTCCGGAGTCACGAAGTCGCGACCGTCAATGGCGGCGGTCGCCTGGGCCGTCTTGTACATGGCCATCGCACCACGAGGGCTGGCTCCCAGCATCAGGCCCTGGTTTTCCCGCGACGCCTGAGCAATGGCGACGATATACTCACGGACGGTGTCGTCCACTCGCACCTCGGTGACCTGCCGCTGGATGCGTCCCAACTCGGCACCATCGGTTACAGCGTCAATGGCGTCCACCACGGAGTCACGTTCAAAGCGAAGCAGTATGTCCGACTCCTCTTCCGGAGTTGGATAGCCAAGCTTTATTCGCACCATAAAGCGGTCCAGTTGGGCCTCGGGCAAGGGGAAAGTGCCTTCCATCTCGATAGGATTCTGCGTGGCCATCACCAGAAAAGGATCGGGGAGGGGTCGTGTCTCGCCATCCACGGTAGACTGCCGTTCCTGCATGGCTTCCAGCAACGCTGACTGGGTACGAGGTGTTGCGCGGTTGATCTCGTCCGCAAGCAGCACCTGGCTGAATATTGGCCCTTCGCGGAATTCGAAGTCGCCCGTCTTCTGATTGAAGAAGTTGACGCCCAAGACATCGGTAGGCATCAGGTCTGGGGTGAACTGTATGCGATTGAACGTGCATCCCAGTGACTGAGCTATCGCCTTGGCCATCGTTGTCTTGCCAATTCCAGGGACGTCCTCTACCAGGATGTGACCTCTGCAAAGTAGTGCCACTATCGCCAAGTTGATGACGTCGCCCTTGCCCACGATAACGCGTTGAACGCCTTCGCGAATCCTGGTCGCAACGTCTTGAATTTGCCCGACGGCTGCCGTATCCGTCACGTATAACCTCGCTGTTGCAGACGTCCTGTGAAATCAGAGACAGGTCGCCGTGTTTATTGGATGCTCTTTCCCCAGGGATGGGGCATTTTTGAATCGCCTAAGTATAGTCTACGCCACCCAAATCCACCACGCGGCTTCTTGAAACGAGGGTGCCACATCCCTAGTGTCAGTACGGCAGTTACGGTATATTAGATGTCAGGGTGCACATCACCATGCGCGTTACAAGGCCTGTCACAAGTGAAGTGTAGGTAGGACTCTCATGAAAAAGTCAACATCCCTGAAGATATTACCAACGTTGTTCAGCGTAACAGTGGCGATTTACGCATACAAGACGAAGCACTCCACGGAACATTTCTTGGAGTGCCTTTCGACTTTCGCATGCCCACGGTCGCTCGATTCAAGGCGAGCTTCTGGAATCCAGAGGACCCGCGAGTCTTCACGCCTCGACCCTTTGGTGTAGGCTGGGGAATAAACTTCCCGCAGTTGAAGAAGCGCATCAATGCTGGCATGGAAGACTTGCGTCGCCTGCGCCAATAGGCTTTAGTAAGCCTCTTTTTAATACTGCCCGGTAGTGTAGTGGTAGCACAAAGGACTTTGAATCCTTTGACCCAGGTTCGAATCCTGGCCGGGCAGCCAATTGTTGATTTCGAGTTTTCCGGACGGTCCCACACTCCGCACTAACTGATATGGTGCGACTGTCATCTCATCTCATCACA
>CAUZQF010000085.1:0-9351 GCA_963581905.1 Dehalococcoidia bacterium | reverse complement strand
CGCTGGAAGATCTGGGAGGCACGACGCAGAACGATATCCTGAAGGAATACATAGCCCAGAAAGAGTGGCTATTCCCTGTGGATAAAGGCGTGAAGCTGGTCGTGGACACTATGGAGTTTTGCGCTGAGAACGCCCCCAAGTGGCATCCCGTTTCCATCAGTGGCTATCACATCCGAGAGGCAGGGGCCAACGCGGTTCAGGAGCTGGCCTACACAATTGCCGACGGCGCATGGTACGTCAGCAAGGCTATCGAGCGAGGGATGGAAGTGACCGAATTCGCCCCTCGTCTCTCCTTCTTCTTCGATGTCCATAACAATTTCTTTGAGGAGATTGCGAAGCTTCGTGCTGCCAGAAGGCTGTGGGCCAGAATCATGCGCGAGGGGTTTGGAGTAACCGACGTTCGTTCCCAGTGGTGTCGTATTCATGCTCAGACGTCAGGCGTTTCTCTCACACGCAAAGAGCCCATGAACAACATCGTTAGGGTCGCCTTGCAGTGTCTCGCAGCCATGCTTGGCGGCGCGCAAAGTATTCACACGAACTCATATGACGAGGTGTTTTCTACGCCCACAGAAAAGGCCCTCAAGATTGCCATGCGCACTCAGCAGATTGTCCAAGAGGAGTCGGAGATCACAAACTGGGTTGACCCTCTGGGAGGTTCATGGCTGGTGGAGAGCATCACGGACAGGCTGGAGAGGGATGCGTGGGAGGAGATAGAGTCTATCGAGAGGCTCGGGGGCATGGAAGCCGCTGTCGAATCCTACTACCCGCAGCGTTCAATTCACGCCAATGCCGTTCACGACCAGAAAGATGTGGAATCAGGGGATCGCAAAATAGTCGGCGTGAACATTTTCCAAGATTCGGATGCAGACGAGGGAAATCTTGAAGACCTGATGGAAGAGATCGCTGGCCGCCGTGGTTTTGAGCAGCGCCAGATTGAGAGGCTCGAAAGCGTCAAGGCAAAGCGTTCTGATGAAGATGTTGTGCGAGGCTTGGACAGTCTAAGAGAGGTGGCCTCTTCTGGCGAGAACGTAATGCCTGCGTTAATTGATGCAGTGTCCACCTACGCCACTGTGGGTGAGATATCGAAGGCATTGCAGCAGGTGTGGGGTGAATATCAGGAGCGTGACGTCATATCGCCGGGGCTGTCGTCACAAGAATTGCGGAACGTCACTCAGGGCAAGCGATTCTCGAAGCCGGTAAGAATCCTGCTGGCCAAGGGCGGACTAGACGGACATACGAGGGGAATATGGATACTGGCTGACCTGCTTCGTTCAATGGGAGCAGAGGTAATCTACGCTGGTCTGCACTGCTCAATGCAGGAGGTTGCCAAGGCCGCCGTCGAGGAAGACGTGGACGCAATCGGTCTCAGCTGCCACATTGGCTCACCTACAGTGTTTTACGGCCGTTTACAGGAAGAGCTGAAGAAATATGAAAGAGATGACATACTTATCACAGGAGGAGGCATAATCTTGCCCGACGATAAGATTGTGCTGGAAGAACAGCTGGGAGTAGGGCCTTTGTTTTTGCCAGATACACCTTTGCATGAGATTGTGGAGCGGTTGGGCGAAGCGCTGGCGAAAAAGAAGATCGCCTTCTTGGTGGATGGATAGGCTATGGCTGTTATATCAAATGAACAAAGAAGTCGCCTGGCTCGATTGATTTCGCTGTTGCAGGATTCGCCATCCACTGCTGCTGAAATATTGTTCAACGAAGGCATCGGCCTCGCCGCTGACAGAGCGCACGTTGTAGGCGCCAGTGGCGTGGCAGGCGTGGGCAAAAGCACCTTAATAGCTCAGATGCTTCCAGTTTTGCGAAAAAAAGGCGTACGTGTGGTCGTGCTGGCGATCGACCCAACATCCGATATATCCAGCGGGGCACTGCTTGGCGACCGGATTCGTATGCGCGACTCCTACATGGACGACGGAGTGTTCATTCGCAGTCTCGGAACCAGAGGTGCGCCGGACGCTCTAACGGTTGCGTTGCCTGCAATCGCTAGTGCGTCGGCCACTTTTTGCGATGTGGTGCTTGTGGAGACTGCCGGGGCAGGCCAAGTCGACGTGGCCATACACAAGTTCGTGGACACCTTTATTACTGTCTTGGCACCTCTGGGTGACGTTATAACTCTGATGAAATCGGGGCAGACTGAACACGCACATATAGTCGCCGTCAACGTCAGAAAAGGGCTGTCCGAGAGTGAGCAATTTGTTGAGCAGGCTCGCATCCTGTTGGGTAATGACGAACTAGAGGATGGGTGGAAACGCCAAGTGTTTGCCATAGACGCCAAGCATGGCGATGGCATCGAACCGTTAATCTATGACGGCATTCTTTCTCATCGCGACGCCCAGAAAAATAGAAATTAATATCTGGTCGCATTCGAGGGGGGGTAGAGCACGGACTCTGTGGGTTCTACTCAATGAGACTTTTTATATATAACCTGAAACTAATCGGGGGTATGCACCGATTGTTTTTGGTATAGAGACAATTCACTTACGTATGAAGTAGATATGATCCAAAAAGCTAACCTATATAGCATCCCTTCGAACTTTCCTCACGAGACGGAGGAATTCATGTTGGTTTCCCTTAAAGACATTGAAGTTGCGATAGAGATCGCGCTTTTGAAAATAGATACCGTAAAAGAAGCCGTCGTCGCCCTGCGTGAAGACCGTCCTGGCGACCAGCGCCTCGTGGCATATTTCACACCTGAATCTGAGCCCGCTCCCGCCGCCGTTGAGCTTCGGCGTGGCTTGTCGGAGACACTGCCGGACTATATGATTCTCTTCGCCTTTGTGAAATTGGACTCCCTGCCATTGGGCGTTGACCTGAAATTAGCGCCTCTTGTCGGTGTTCAGAATTGGGCCTAGCTTAATAGCTATTCCAGAGGAGCAAATATGAAAGTTACCGGTATAGAAACATTCCTCGTAGAGGGCATGTCTCGGCTTTGGCTGTTCTGCGCCATCCGAACCGACGAGGGCATAACTGGCTATTCCGAGTTCGGCCAGGGGCAGTTAGCAAAGGGCATACGGGGACTGGTGGAGGACCTGTCAACCTTCATTATAGGCAAGGATCCGGGCCCAGTGGAGCGCCATTACATCAACATGGCCCGTGCGGTGCAATCTGCCTACGGCGGCGCTACGTGGCAGGCCATGGCCGGTATCGAGTTGGCCTTGTGGGACATCAAAGGCAAGGCGCTGGGCGTCTCGGTCCACGAGCTTGTGGGTGGGCCGACTCGTGATCACCAGAAGACGTACTGGTCACACTTCTTTTCCTACCACGCCGACAATACCTATCAGACCAACAATCACGAACAACTGAAGCGCCCATTGGTCCGCTCATATGACGACATCCGGGCGATTGTAAGCGACGCCATGAAGAGTGGCTATGATAGCTTCAAGACCAACATACAGATGCCGGGAGACCCGTTCAAGGGGCTGGACCAAGGCCGCAACGGCCCCCACGACCAGACGTTAACCATAGAGATGATAGATGCCGCTGTGAGGCAAATCTCCATAATACGAGAAGAGGGCGGCGACAATGTGAACATAGCGTTGGACGTGAACCAGCACTTCAAAGCCGACGGGCACATCCGATTGGCGCAGGCGCTGGAGCCCCTCAACCTCATGTGGATGGAGCTGGACAACCTGGATGCAGAGAGTTGCCGCATGCTGAAGGACGCCACCCGCACGCCCATCTGCACCGGCGAGCAGAAGCTTGGACCACTGAACTACTATCCGTATTTGGAAAGACGCGCCATGGATGTCATGAAACTTGACCTGCAATGGCAGGGATTTATTCCGGCGCGCAGAGCGGCCAATATGGCAGAGCACTTCGAGGTGAATGTCGCGCCCCATAACTACGGCACTCACTTGTCTACGTTCCAGACTATGAATTTTTGCGCCTCTGTAACGAACGTGAAGATCAGCGAAAGCGACGCGGTTCAAGATCCCTGGCGCGACGAATTGGTGACGGTGCTGCCGGACATAAACAACGACATGATCGCCATACCCAAAGGTCCAGGCTGGGGAACGGACTTAAACGAGGTCGCTTTGAAGAAGTATGCCCATACGGGGTAGAGCTTCATATTCACACTGTGGGAAGATTGCGCCATCCCAGGGGGTCACCAGAAATCTCGGTTACGAACTGCTAAGTTAGCACCCAAACCAACGTCTAGGTTGAGGAAGCAGATCTATGGAGAATACAACTTATGACATCATTATTATTGGAGGAGGCCTAGGAGGCGCCGCCCTGGCAACAAAACACGAATTTCCACTCCATGCGACTAATCCGATGACTGCCCATCCTTTGCAGTAGACCTGTTCCGGGTAGGTCACCGAGTCGAAAAAAGGCTAGCTGTGAAGCCCATTACCTCTTGTGCGAAAAAGTTTATCACCATTGAACAAACATCGGCATTACTACGTGGATGTAGTCATCGCTGTCCACTAGCTTGAGAACGCCTGGACTTGATGGCGACGTGGTCTCCAGAGCAACATTGCCGGTGCCCAGAACATCCAGGACCTCGGAGAGATACTTGGCGTTGAACGCTATCTTGGAGTCGTCACCCTCAACCTCGGCTTTGATCTCGCCCTGATTGTCGCCTAACTCTTCGGCTCTCGATGAGATCTGCAGGCTGCCAGTTGATCCGTTGTCGTCGCTGGACATCTGCAGGCGAACGATGCCGCTGCCGTCTCTGGCGAAGATGGACGCCGTTCGGGTTGCCCTCAGGAAATCTCCTAGCTCAACAATTGCCCGGGTGCCGTAGCTCTGAGGAATCAGCTGGGCGTAATTGGGGAAGGTGCCCTGGATTAGCTGGGAAACGATCTCTACGTTGTTCAGCTTGAAGAGGGCCTGGCTTTTTGTCGGAGTTACGGTGAACTCCACCAACTCCTCCTGGGAGCCAAGGATGCGATTCACTTCTAGCATGGCGCGAGCTGGAATGATGAAGCTAATGTCCTCGGGCATGGGCTCTGCTAGCTTGCCCTTAAATACGGCCAGTCTGAAGCCGTCGGCAGCTGCGAAGGTGAAATCGTCGCCCGTAATTTCCACCTTTACGCCGGTTAATACAGGCCTGGAGTCTTCAGTGGCCGCTGCGAATGCAACGTGGGTGATAGCTTCGCGCAAGACTTTGGGGTCGAACTTGCCCACAACGCCGGAATCTACGGTGGGGATTGGCGGAAAGTCGTCAGCATCCGTGCCGTTGATATTGGCCTCGAAGCTGGCGCATTTCAGGGCGAGTCCCTTTGGCTGAGCGGTGGATTCTATATCGATGCGATCAGACGGCAACGAGTTAATGAACTCGGTGAGCAGCCTTGCGGGGATGGTTATGGAGCCTTCCTCTTCCACCTGCGCGCCGATCCAGGTCGTGATAGCAATCTCCAGATTTGTGGCCGCCAATTTGAGCTGTGACTGGTCGGTGGATATGAGAACGTTCTGGGTAATAGGGAGCGTGGTCCTAGTATTTACAGCCCTTCCCACTGTCGAAAGGCCTCGTACCAGATTCTCTTGCAAACATGATAGCCGCATGCCTCTACACCCCCTTTAGTAGCTAGGAGTAGTATAGGGATGAGCATAACTGGCGTCAATATAAGAACTTAGCTATTCCAATGCCGAAACCACCGCTTTTAGGCGGCCGTAGCCACGCAAAGCGAAAGACGCTCCCTCTACGGCAGAGGGAGCGTCTTTTAATCATACGTAACTGGGAATGCTACTTAACTGTGATCGTGCCGACCATGCCAAGTGCCTCGTGAGGTATGCATAGCAATTCGAAGGTGCCTGCCGTGTCGAAAGTGAACGTAAGTGATGTAGATTCATCTCCACCGACGGATTCGTCAATTCCGAGGCCGTCCACTGTGAATGTGTGGAATTCGCTTTCAGAGCTAAGGGCAAGTGTCACTGTCTCCCCTACGTCGAAGGTCATGTCTTTAGGGTCGAATGAGTAGGTGCCGGATCCGCCTGGGTCAGCTAGCGTAACTTCAAATTGGCTTCCAGAAGCGCCTGAAGGTGCTGGACCGGTAGGTGCACTGGGTGCGACTGGAGCTACGGCAGGTGGTGGAGGCGGAGGAGATGCTGGCTGGGGTGTCGCGGGTGCCGGTGTTGTACCGCCGCCGCAAGCAACCAACAAGATAGATACTATTGAGATAACTACCGCCATGGGGATAAATCTTCTTCTAACCACGGGTCCTCCTCTGTTATTGGTCATTCGCTGAATAACTGGGTTTCTTCCAGGCTTCTATGTACCGCATTTCATATTAGTGAACTATTTCACATTGTACCATTCAGCCTTTCTTTCAGTCAATGAAAACACACCACTTAATTACGCTTGACACGTCTGTTCTAAAACTGATATTGTGCATCAGAACATTAGTACTTTTAACTAATGCTTACTGATAATTTTCGGTAAGCCGGGAGGCAGCAGTGAAAGTCAAAGGCAAATTATCACCGCGTCAAGATAGGATTTTGGAGTATATCCGTGGGTTCATGGAAGACCACCAATTTCCTCCAACAGTAAGGGATATTCAGGGCGGATGTGAGATCAGCTCTACGTCTGTGGTGGACTACAACTTGCATATACTGCAGCGCGAAGGTTTTCTGAGACGCCTGCCTGAAGTCTCTCGGGGCATAGAGTTGGTTGGCATGGAGCGCGGTCCCAAGATGGACATAGTCAGCGTTCCACTGATTGGTAACATTGCCGCCGGTCAGCCTCTGCACATTCCAGCTGCCGCCGACAGGCTATCTGACGAGTTCGAAAGCATGGACCTGCCTGCTTTCCTGACGGGCGGGAAGACCAACGTATACGGTCTGCGCGTCAAAGGTGATTCCATGATTGACGCCTTCATTGCCGATGGTGACCTCGTAATCATGGAGCCCGTCAGCCAGGCGGAAACCGGAGACATGGTTGCGGCCGAAATCATCGACATGGAGGAAGTGACTTTGAAGCGCTTCTTCTTGGAAGGCAACATGGTGCGCTTGCAACCGGAGAACCCAACCATGGATCCTATCATCGTTCCAGCGGATCGGGTGGCCATTCGTGGCCGTGTGGTTGGAGTTATCCGCACCGTCTAAAACAGATCCCCTTATATTTAAAGTGGTAAAGGCCGAGGTTTTAATAATCTCGGCCTTTTCCTTGTCGCAAATCTGGGAATCATGACTTCCTCATATTATTTCCCATATGGTGTACGTGTAGAGGTCCGTCCCGAATTTTCTCTTTCATTTTGTAAGGAATTGCAGCAAAGATATGGGAGCGCGAGATAGCCCCTAGCTTCACGGCATGTGGCGAACTGCTATTATGAATATACCCCCACCGGGGGGGTATGGGTTATGAGCTAGGGAAGGTAAAATGCCAACTACAGGTAAATACGAAAACCTAACGCCCGCGAAACAGGATGCTCTCAAACGCCTAAGCTATATAGAGGGCCACCTGGCGGGCATTCGTCGCATGGTGGAGGAAGACAACTATTGTGTCGCCGTTCTAAAGCAGACCTTTGCCGTAAGGCGTGCTATTCAGAAGCTTGAATCAAAGCTGCTGGAAGGCCACCTCCATTCCTGTGTGATTGCAGGAGTGAAGGAAGGTCGTGAGGACGAGGTGTTAGGGGAGTTGATTGAACTCTATACGCTGGCGGATAAGAGGTAAGCCATGGTTGTATCGAATGAAGAGCGGAAGTTAACAATACCGATCAAAGGAATGACCTGCGCGTCATGTGTCTCGCACGTTGCCAATGCTCTTGAAGATGTTGCCGGTGTAGAAGAAGTCAACGTCAACCTGGCAACGGAGAAGGCGACAGTCGATCTGCTTGAAAAGGACGTGTCACTAGACTCCTTGATTCATGCGATAGAGGATGCGGGGTACGGAATTGGCACGGAAAAAGTGATCTTGGCTATAGGCAATATGACCTGTGCCTCCTGCGTTGGTCATGTGGAAAAGGCACTGGGCTCCGTTGCCGGTGTAAGGTCTGCAAATGTAAATCTGGCTACCGAGAGAGCGACCATTGAATTCGTGCCCGGCGTTGTCGGAATCTCGGATATCCGTCACGCTGTTGAGGATTCTGGATACGCAGTATTGACCGTCGTGGGTGGCGAGGATGATGACGCTGCAACTCCGAAAGATGCTCTGGTGTTACGCAGGAAGTTCGTCGTCAGCCTTGTGGTGGCCACCCTCATTATGGCCCTGATGTTCGTACCTGCGGCCATGCGTCTAGTGCCCTTTGAAATGAATTACCTTCTTCTGGTCCTGGCAACACCGATTCAATTTTGGGCAGGTAAGCAGTTCTACAGAGGGGCTTGGGGGGCTTTGAAGCACGGCACTAGCAATATGAACACTCTCATTGCCGTGGGCACATCCGTTGCTTACCTCTATAGTGTCGCCGTAACTCTGTTCTCTGGCACTGGCTTCTTTCAGGGATTCGATGTCGAGACCTTCTTCGACACGTCCACCGCCATTATCGGCCTGGTGCTGCTGGGTAAATACCTGGAGGCCAGGGCGAAAAGCCGTGCGTCAAACGCTATCAAGGCCCTGATGGGACTACAGCCCAAGACAGCCAGAGTCGTAAAAGATGGTGTTGATACCGAAGTCCCGATAGAGAACATTGAAGTTGGCGATCTTGTGCTGGTCCGCCCAGGCGAGAAGGTTCCCGTCGACGGCGTTTTGATAGACGGATCGTCCAATGTTGACGAGTCAATGCTTACGGGCGAGAGCGTTCCAGTTGAAAAGACTGTTGGCAGCGACGTGTTTGGCGCAACAGTCAACACGACAGGAAGCTTCACTTTTAAGGCTAAAGGCGTCGGTAGGGACACCATGCTTTCGCAGATCGTGCGGCTGGTGGAGGAGGCGCAGGGTTCGAAGGCCCCGATACAGAGGACGGCTGACCTCATTTCTGCCTACTTTGTGCCAGCGGTCATTGTCGTCGCCCTGGTGACCTTCGGCATCTGGATGGTGCTCGGCCCAACGCCGTCCTACGTCCACGCTATTTTGACGGCAGTTGCTGTTCTCATCATCGCCTGCCCCTGCGCCATGGGCCTGGCGACTCCTGCTGCAATCATGGTAGGCACTGGAAAGGGTGCTGAGATTGGCATCCTTATCAGAAGCGCGACTGCATTAGAGCGTGCTCATAAAATTCATACCGTGGTGCTGGACAAAACCGGCACGCTGACCGTCGGTAAGCCATCCGTCACGGATATAGTGACGAGCGGCGTCGGAGAAGACGAGCTATTGCGTTTGGCGGCGTCTGTCGAACGTGCCTCGGAGCACCCCTTGGCACAGGCCATTGTGAATGCTGCCAATGAGCGCAACCTCGTGCTAGAGGACGTTAAGGAATTCAATGCGTTGCCCGGGTTCGGCGTAAAGGCCGAGGTTGGTGGAGT
>CAUZQF010000084.1:0-9361 GCA_963581905.1 Dehalococcoidia bacterium | reverse complement strand
CGCCCAGGTCTGCCAGACACTTGCCAGCGGCTGGCCCTGCTATGACATTGGTCATTTCCAGGACCTTCACGCCATCCAGAGGCGGCACCTCAAGAACCTTATCGATCTGCTTCGACTTTGGCTCCGGCAGCAGAGCAATTTCAGCCAAGACGGCATCAGTGTGCTGACCTAATACAGGACGTGGCCCAGCTACAGCACCCGGCGTTTCAGTAAACTTGATAGGGACGTTCATCACCGTGATGTGCCCTAGTTTGGGGTCTTCCAGCTCCGAAAGCATATCGTTTGCTATTACCTGCGGATTGCTGAGCGACTCCTCTGTAAAGCAGGCCCGGGCATAGGGAACGTCCGCAGCCTCGAAGATTTCTTCCCACTCATGACAGGGCTTGGTCTTTAGAACACCGGCCACTATGTCGAAAAGCTCCTGGCGTGCCTCCTCGCTCTCGGGACGCCGTCCGTCGCCGTAACGAGGGTCGGTCATGACCTCGGCAATGCCCATGACGGCAGCCGCCAGGTCAACGAAGCCGCCATGAATGCAGCCAAGCTGAATCCACCTAGTGTCCGAGCACTCAAAGACGCTGTAGAACGGCCCGCCGCCCGCAGGAGTCGGTTGAAAGGGCCTTGGTTCCAGTTTTTCAGCAACCACTTTGGGGGAGAACATCAGCGCCCCCGCCATCAGCGATGTCTCAACCTTGCGACCTCTGCCGGTCTTCTCTCTCGCAAGTAACGACGACACGATGCCCTGTGCCGCCAATATTGCGGAGCCAACGGTGGGTACAGGGTGCGCCACCTGCACTGGGCCTTCGCGGAACCCGGGCTGGCTAGACTGTATACCCATCTGTGCCATCACAAGGTCGTCGTGAGGGGGTTCGTCCTTTAGGTCGCCCAGCATTCCGTAGGCAGTTATTGAGCAGTGGACCAGCCTGGGATTCAGGGAATTAAACTCCCTGTAATCAACCAGCTGCTGGTAATCGGAGGATGGCGCGAAGTCTTCTATCAGAACGTCGACCATTCCAATTAGCTTGAGTAGCGCAGGGCGATGCTGGCGGATATCCAGCGAAACGCTCTCCTTGGCGCGGTCCCAGATCGCAAAGGCCGCCGATGAGCGATCATTGTCTGCACCCGGCTGTTCCAGTCGAATCACTCGAGCGCCGTTATCGCGCAATAACATGGATGCCATGGCCCCGGACTTACCTTGGGTGATATCCAGAACCGTTATGTCTTGAAGGGCGCTAACCATAAAGTTCTACTTTTTCTTCAGACTTTCATATGCCTACGCCGGTACGGTCGCTATCGCGGGGCCTTCGTATGTTTTGTATAGAGCCTGATTTCAGCTAAGGCCGCTGTGCCATGCCGTCCGCGTTAAAGGTTGATTAAATGCGGCTGCGATTGTAGCACGTTTGAACGCAAATTTTGGCGCCTCATTGGGTAGCCGCTTTAATACGCTACGCGTGCGGCAGATTTGACAATAATGGCATAAAATCGGACAATCAACCCGACTCAGTGCGGCGCAACCAATAGCCGCGCCGCCTTAATTACTACAACTGCTGCATTTTACCAGTACACATTTACGGGAGATCGTTCGTGACTATTACCTCTACTACCATCTCGCAAAATTGGACACGGGACATGGTCGATGTTGCCGGAACCACTCTTGAGGTTGTGAAGGGCGGCAGCGGCGAGCCATTGCTGATCCTGCACGGAGAGCTTGGCAACCATGGGTGGCTGAACTACCACGAGAGCTTATCGCAGAACAGTTCGCTAATCGTTCCATCGCACCCGGGCTTTGGGGCTTCTCCTCGTCTAGACTGGATCATGAATATGCGGGACCTCGCCGGATGGTACCTGCAAGCGCTGGACGAGATGAACATTGGCCCAATAAACGTAATTGGCCACTCTCTTGGTGGATGGCTGGCGGCGGAAATGGCAACTATGAACCCGCAGCAATTCAAGAAGATGGTCCTGGTTGGTCCCGCCGGCATTAAGCCTCCGGAGGGGGAAATATTCGATATGTTCCTGGTTATAGCCAAGGAGTATATGGAAGAGTGCTTGTTGGACGCCGAGGGTTCAGCAGAATTCCATCAGATCTTTCCGGATGAGCCGACACCAGAGCATGTAGAATCGCTAGAGGTGGCTCGCGAAGAGGCCTGCCGTCTGAGTTGGAAGCCGTACATGTATTATCCAGGCCTGCCTCACCTGCTAGGCCGGATTAAGAGCCTGCCTACCATGATTGTTTGTGGACGCCAAGATAGCGTCGTTCCGCTAAGCGCAGCGGAGGTCTACAATCAGTCAATTCAGGGCTCTGAACTCGCCATCATAGACAACTGTGGCCACCTGCCCGAGATCGAAAAACCAGAAGAGTTCACAACACTTGTCCAAAAATTCCTGGGTAATTAAGGCAAAATGAGGCTGGTTGCCCCGTTAAGGTCTTACGCTGAGGGCCCAAAGCGGTTAAAATAGGTCGCGATAAAAAAGGTATGAAAACTAGGGAGCATCGAACAAATGCCAAATACTAACGGAAGTTCCGTCACCACTGTTACTAGCGTGGCGCTTACGTCCCAGATGAGTAGCGAGTCAATTTCGCTGCCGGATTACGATAAGGCCAGGTTAGAAGATATCGGATTTTTGACGGCCATGACGCTGACACTGATGGGAAACTACGCCCAGACGGGTCACTTCGGAGGGCCTTTGGCGTACACACCCTACACAGTGGCATCCCATCTTGTTGGGCCAGAACTCGGGGGCCTGAAATTCGACTACCGCAAGCCCAAGCATCCATATGCGGACAAGTTCATGTTGGCTGGCGGCCACAACGCGCCAGTGACGTACGCGCTCTGGATAATCATGGGCGAAGCCTTGGCGCGGAAGTACGACCAGACCGGCGACGAGCGATACAAGGTAGACCCCAAAGTCGCAATGCTTTCCATAGATGTGCTGGGATTTCGGAGAGGCCAGGCATCTTTGGATACAATGTTGAAGGACAACGACCTGGAAGGCCTCCCTATAATGGCGCAGGCCAAGCTGAGAGGCATCCGAGCGCTAGCTGGACACGCCGAGACTACCGACGTCACAAATGACGTCAACGGCGGACCATCGGGCATTGGCATAGCTACTGCGGCCGGAAAGGCTGCGTTCTGGGATATTGTTGGCGCACCGGACGATCTGAAGATCATCGCTCTTGAAGGCGAGTTCGCCATGACATCCGGACATGCCCAAGAGCTCAAGACCCAGGCGATAGCCAATCAAGTTGGCAAGCGCCTGCGAATCCTTCTCTCATTCAACAACGCAGGTATCGACGACCAGCTCATTGGCGGAGTCATCGGCACACAGTACGATGCATACAAGCTGGAGGCCCAGTGGGCTTCGTATGGCTGGAACGTCATAATGCTCGACGACGGCAACGACTACGACCAGGTCATAGCGGCACTGAAGTCGATGGAGGACTCCGATCCCGCTGACGACCGCCCAATGATCGTCATCGGCAAGACTGTAAAAGGCTGGTGGCCTGCTGCTGTCAACGGAACCATTCCAGGTTTTGGAGACCAGATCGTAAGCTATGCAAGCCATCCGTACGGCTTCGCAATGAACAGCAAATACTTCCAGGGTTTGGCAGGAACTTTCGAGAAGCACTTCGATGTGGAGTTCGGAGGAATCCGAGAAGACGCCCCATCAGACACACGCGAACGTCTCATTCAATTCAAGCAAAACATCGACGTAGCCATGTCGGCATTGGAGAAGAATGGCCTTGGTGATTGGCTAGCGGACCGTCTAGTGGCGATCGGTGACCAGGTCAAGGACGACATGCCCCTGCGCATCGACCGAAGCGTCGATCCGTTCCAGGACCCACGGCTGGAAGTCAAGAACCTGCCAATGGATGTCCAGAAGGTGACAGCCCGCAATCCTATATCTGGCGATAAAAAAGAACTAAGCATCAAGCTCTTTGAGGAGCCCGGCAACGTACGCGGCACCCGACGAGCCATATCCGAAATTGTTAAGTACATGAACTACGTCACCGAAAACCGGTTCGTAACAGTGGCGGCGGACCTTGCTGACTCGATCAACGTTGAAGCAGGTTCTATTTGGGGACACTATGACCCGGTCAAAAACCCTGCTGGCACGCGCCTGAAGGCCCCTATTCAGGAGGCAGGCAACGCGTCCACAGCTGTTGGACTGATTGGCCAGTCTGCCTCTCTTGACCCTAAACAGCACTGCGGCGTCTGGGCACTAAGCGGCACGTACGGAGCTTTCACTCCGCTAATGTACCTGCCAGCCCGCGTATGGAGCCAGCAGAACCAGGACAGCCCTTTCCGCGTAGGCGTGCTTAACATTCTGGCCGGTCACTCCGGTCCGGAGACTGCCGCCGACGCCCGTACTCACTTCGGCATCTTCTCTCCTCAGGTTTGGAAGCTCTTCCCAAGAGATCAGGTAATAACCCTGAGCTTCTGGGACTATAACGACGTGGCAGCAGGCTACTTCGCTGCAGCCGAGATTGCAGCACGAGACCCCAAGGTTGGCGTTATCGTGCTGGAAGTTGCCCGACCAGACTTCCCTGTGGCTGACCGCTCCAAGTTCGCCGACACCGACATCAAGGCCGCTGCAAAAGGCTTCTATGTGCTAAGAGATTTCGAGGAAGGCAAGCCCAGGCATGGCTACGTCATGGTGCAGGGCTCTTCTTCGACGGTGAACCTGGTAAACGTGCTCCCCAAGTTAGAAGCAGAGGGAATTAACGTGAAGGTTATCTCCACTGTTAGCCAGGAGCTTTTCACCAGGCAGTCGCAGAGCTATCGCGAATCAGTGCTTCCCCCAGGCGCAACCCTGGATATGATGATAGTGACCACTGGCACGAAGCGCATGTGGCCTGTCAACAACTCTGGCCCACTAACCGAAAAATACTCGTTGACATCCGACTGGGATGACCAGTGGTTGACTGGCGGCTCCGAGGGCGATGTGATCACAGAGGCACACCTGGATACTGATTCCATCTATAACAGCATCAAGCGATTCGCCCAGGACCACGATACCCGTATTTCCAGCCAGGTTGAGCAGTTGGCCTCCCTAAAGTAACGATCCTGAACAGCAGACCTGTAAGTCCTGCAATCTACTGAAGCAAGACTTACAGAAAACCTGAACAGCCTACAATTCAAAAACACAGGAGTAGTCCGATGTTCATAGCGCACTTCACAGAGCGGCCCTACCAAGACCCTCAATCCGGCTACTTCGGCGCAACCGGCAAGGCAATCAAAGACCTGGACCTCAGCAACGAGATTTACGATCCGAAGCTGGGGTCCGATCTTTATAACCGATACCTGGACGAGAAGATGTACGCGGAGGAGATGGGCTTCGATGGCCTGATGCTGAACGAGCACCACAGCACGCCGTTCTGCATGGGCGGCGCCATGAACATCGAGGCCGGGATACTTGCCCGCATGACCAAGAAGGCGAAGATCGTCCTTCTTGGCAACATACTTCCCATTTGGGACGACCCTCTCTGGCTGGTCGAGCAGCTCTCGATCATCGACATGATCTCCAAAGGCAGGCTGGTCTCCGGCTGGGTGCGAGGCACTGCCCGAGAGAGTGTGGCGCACAACGCGCCTCCGCCCTACAATTGGGAGCGCTTTCAAGAGGCTCACGACTTTATCGTTAAGGCGTGGACCACACCAGGGCCATTCCGCTGGGAGGGCAAGCACTACCAGTACCGCTACGTAAACCCTTGGACTAGGCCTTACCAGACACCTCACCCGCCAATCTGGCTGCCAGGCGTCATCAGCCGCGACTCTCTTATGTGGGCTGCCAAGAATCGCATACCATACATCATGCTGGCCACCGAGATGGGCCCGACCGCTGAGGCCTTCCAGCTTTACCATGACACGGCCAAAGAAGAGGGTTACGAGTCTGGATCGCAAAACATCGGCTACCTGTGGAAGGTCCACGTGGACGAAACTGAAGAGCTGGCCCAGGAGACCGCGAAAAAGTATGTACAAGGTCCAAGCAACCCGTTCCTGGCCGGAAACGAAGGAACGACTAACCAGGCCCTAGTACGACTGCCGGGTCTGACCTCCCGCAGCAGAGTGCTTCCCACCCGTGCTGCGGCCACGGCCAATCGCGGCGGAATGATAAGCGCACGGCCCTTCGAAGAGCAGCAGGAGAAGTACACCATCATCGCCGGCACTCCCGACACGGTCATCCCCAAGATTCGACACGTGCTGGAGACCTTGCGTCCGGGCAGCGTCATCCTCTGGGACGGCGACGGCGCGATGACTCACGACGACCAGATGCGCAGCCTGCGTCTCATGGGCAAGTACGTTCTGCCTGCCATGCGGGAAATGGGTAAGGAGCTTGGCCTGAACAGTCCCTTCGAGATCAACCCCGCCACCAACAAACCGTTTGAGACGACAGAGGTAACGGCGGCAGACTAAGAAGTGTCAGAGACGGCAACGCGCTATCGGAGAGTCATTAGTACCTGGGTATTGTCATTCCGATGAGAGCAGTGATGAGGAATCTAAGACCTATGTCGTTCAAGCAACGGGTGCTTCAGATTCCTCGCTACTCTCGGAACGACATAATGCGTGGCCGCTTTTCGTGAAATTCTCACTAACCGGAACAAAATTAACTCGTCATCGACAATTTGCTGACAGCTGAATCCTAATAGCTGACAGCTCTCTATTGCGCCGTCGCGCCGCCATCGATGACCAGAGGTGTGCCGGTGACAAAGCTGGCCTCGTCCGACGCCAAAAACAGTGCTCCGTATGCCACCTCCCTGGGATCGCCAACCCGCTTCATAAAACTACCGCTGGCTGCCTCCGCCAGGAATTCCTCACGATCGCGGCCCTCGAACTGGCGATGACGCTCTGTGGCTGGCGTTAGTATCGCGCCAGGGCAGACGCAGTTAACACGAATGTTGTCTGGAGCCAGATCCAACGCCAAACATCGGGTCAACTGCAACACAGCGCCTTTCGAAGCGTTGTAGGGTATGAAGGCGGGCTGCGCGATGAAGCCACTGACCGATGCAATGTTCACGATGGCTCCACCGCCAGCCGATCTCATGTGCGGCAGGACGTGCTTCACGCAGTAGGCCTGGCCCATGACGTTGACGCCAAAGACCCTCTGCCACTGCTCGTCTGTGATATCCTCCACCTTGCCGAACTCGAATGCCGCAGCGTCGTTCACAAGGATGTTCACGGCACCGTAGGCGGCGGCTGTCTCCGTCACCATAAATTCTACCTCCGCTTCTTTGGAGACATCGGTCCGGATGAACAGTGCCTCACCGCCAGCAGCCGTGATGGCGCTGACCGTCTCCTGACCACCCCTGGCGTCTATGTCGGCCACGGCCAGCCGAGCGCCCTCCTCGGCGAAGACCTCGCATATGGCCCGGCCTATTCCCGACGCGCCGCCGGTAACAATGGCAACCTTATCTTTGAGTCGCATGAGTGCTCCAGCTGTTAGTAGTAAGTTCTTAGTATTTAGTACGAGGCCCTGGCCATGAATTGCTGACCGCTGAGGGCTTAATGCTGACTGCTTAGTAACCTCAGCATATGGGCCTTGGGAATGGCTGTCAACGGGCACAGCGGGGTTCGACAGCCACACACCATCCTGATAGAATACGGCTCATATTCAGGCTGTGAATCGCCTATAAATCTAACTTTCTCGATGCCTATTTCAGCTACTTCAGGCATCCGCTTTAATAATCAACAATACTCAAATATTCAAAAACATCAGGGAGGCAGACAATGAAAGCCGTTGTTTACAGAGGCCCGTTTAGCGTGGCAGTGGAGGAGGTCCCGGACCCGCAGATACTCCACCCCAACGACGTCATCGTAAATGTCACGTCCACCTGCATTTGCGGATCGGACCTGCACATGTACGAGGGCCGCACCGCCGCAGAGCCTGGAATCATCTTCGGCCACGAGAACATGGGCATTATTCAGGAGGTCGGCTCGGCGGTCAAGGAGCGCAAGGTCGGCGACAGAGTTGTCATGCCTTTCAACGTGGGCTGCGGCTTCTGCAAGAACTGCCAGCGCGGTTTCACAGGCTTCTGCGTTACGGTCAACCCTGGCTTTGCCGGCGGAGCCTACGGCTACGTGGCGATGGGTCCATGGCGCGGCGGGCAGGCCGAGTATCTACAGGTGCCGTTTGCCGATTTCAACTGTCTCCTCCTTCCCGAAGGCACTCAAAATGAGGCTGACTACGCCATGCTGGCTGACATCTTCCCAACCGGCTACCACGGCGCGGAGCTAGCGGACGTCCGTCCCGGCGAGAGCGTTGCGGTATTCGGCGCAGGTCCCGTTGGCTTGATGGCGGCCTACAGCTGCATAATCCGAGGCGCGGCGGAGGTGTACGTCGTCGACCACGTGAAAGAGCGGCTGGACAAGGGCGGCGAAATTGGCGGCATACCGATCAACTTCGACGACGGCGACCCTGTGCAGATGATCAAGGACATGCGCAACGGCAACGGCGTGGACAAGACCATCGACGCGGTAGGCTATCAGGCTGCAGCGCGAGGTTCGTCTGCGGCTGGTGGCGAGCAGGATGAGGTCCCCAACATCGTCCTGAACCAGATGATCGACGTAATAAATCCCACGGGCATCATGGGCATCCCAGGCCTGTACGTGCCGTCGGATCCAGGCGGAGTCGACGAGAACGCGAAGCGGGGTGCTCTGTCCCTCAACTTCGGTCGACTTTTCGAGAAGGGTCTGAGCTTGGGCACCGGCCAGTGCAACGTAAAGCAGTACAACTCCTACCTGCGAGACCTGATCACTGTGGGCAAGGCCAAGCCCAGCTTTGTGGTATCCCATGAGGTGCCACTTACCGATGCGGTAGATGCCTACGACAAGTTCGACAAGCGCATAGATGGCTACACCAAGGTCATTTTGAACCCGTAAATCTCAAGGAACCTCACAATATCCCCCTCTCCACCTTTGGAGAAGGGGATATTGTCCTTCTGGAGGCATTGGATGACCGAAGAATATGTGCTGACGAATGAATGGCACCAGGCGCGGGAAAGACTGTCCAGACTGGAGGGCGTGAAGGATCCGGACACGACCGAGTACCTTGAACGAATCAGCGTCTCGACCGGCTGGAGGTGCCTTGAGGTCGGTGGTGGCGGTGGATCCATTGCCAATTGGCTCTGTGAAATAGTTGGCTCAACAGGTCACGTAATTGCCACTGACATGGACACGAGGTTCTTGGATGTTGTCGACCCACCCAATTTAGAGGTGCGCACTCACAATATCCTGACTGATGATCTGGAAGTTAGTTCCTACGATTTAGTGCACGCCTGTGCCGTCTTATAGCATCTCACTGACTGGAAAGACGCGGTAAAAAAGATGGCTGACGCCCTCAAACCTGGCGGATGGCTAATATTGGA